>NZ_JBGCCO010000009.1:0-252862 GCF_041262605.1 Kitasatospora sp. GAS1066B | reverse complement strand
CCAGATCTCCCTGGTGAGCAGCGAGGACCCCAGCGCCAAGCTGGCGTTCGACCCCAACGCTGCCAACAACACCCTCCAGGTCGCGCTGGGCGCCCAGGGCCCCCCCCCCCCCCCCCCCCCCCCCCCCCCCCCCCCCCCCCCCCCCCCCCCGCAGCCAGCGGGGCTACCGGAACTACGCCTTCTTCGCCGCCGCCAGCTCCTCGAACATGGTGCTCAGGAAGGTCCCGCACCAGGCCAGCAACTCCCGCCCGACCACCGGCTTCCCACCGATCCGCGCGGTCGTCGGCCGCGGCACCAGCACCTGCGAGCTGGCCGCCTTCACCTGGCTGCGCGGGTAGAGCCGGTTCAGCCGCAAGGTCTGCGACTCGCGCAGCTCCACCGGCCCGAACCGCACGTTGGCGCCCTGCAGGGTGATGTCCGCGACCCCACAGCGCCGGGCGTACAGCCGCAGCGCCGCCACCAGGAGCAGGTTCTCCACCGGCTCGGGCAGCTTGCCGTAACGGTCCGTCAACTCGGCCCGCACCTGGTCGATGTCGGCCTCCGCGTTGACCGCGGCGATCGAACGGTAGGCCTGCAGCCGCAGCCGCTCGCCGGGGGCGTAGTCGTGCGGCACGTGGGCGTCCACCGGCAGCTCGATCTTCACCTCCAGTGGCTCCTCCTCCGCCTCGCCGCCGCTCGCCAGCGACTCGCGGAACTCGGCCACCGCCTCGCCGACCATCCGCATGTAGAGGTCGAAGCCGACGCCCGCGATGTGCCCGGACTGCTCGCCGCCGAGCAGGTTGCCCGCGCCGCGGATCTCCAGGTCCTTCATCGCGACGTACATGCCCGCGCCCATCTCGGTGTGCTGGGCGATGGTGGCCAGTCGCTCGTGCGCGGTCTCGGTGAGCGGCTTCTCCGGCGGGTAGAGCATGTAGGCGTAGCCGCGTTCCCGGCCACGCCCGACCCGCCCGCGCAGCTGGTGGAGCTGGGAGAGGCCGAAGGTGTCGCCGCGCTCCACGATCAGCGTGTTGGCGTTGGAGATGTCGATGCCCGACTCCACGATCGTGGTGGAGACCAGCACGTCGAACTCCTTCTCCCAGAAGTCGACCACCACCTTCTCCAGGTGGGTCTCCCCCATCTGCCCGTGCGCGGTGGCGATCCGGGCTTCGGGCACCAGGTCCTTCAGCCGGGCGGCCGCCTTGTCGATCGACTCGACCCGGTTGTGGATGTAGAAGACCTGGCCCTCGCGCAGCAGTTCACGCCGGATCGCGGCCGAGATCTGCTTCTCGTCGTACGGTCCGACGAAGGTCAGCACCGGGTGGCGCTCCTCCGGCGGCGTGGTGATCGTCGACATCTCGCGGATGCCGGTGACCGCCATCTCCAGGGTGCGCGGGATCGGGGTCGCCGACATGGTCAGCACGTCGACGTTGGCCCGCAGCTTCTTCAACTGCTCCTTGTGCTCGACGCCGAACCGCTGCTCCTCGTCCACGATGACCAGGCCGAGGTCCTTGAACCTCGTCTCGGCGGAGAAGAGCCGGTGGGTGCCGATCACCACGTCCACCGAACCCTCGCGCAGGCCCTCCAGGACCGCCTTCGCCTCGCTGTCGCTCTGGAACCGCGACAGTGCCTTGACCACCACGGGGAAGTTGGCGTACCGCTCGGCGAAGGTGGAGAAGTGCTGCTGCACCAGCAGCGTGGTGGGCACCAGTACGGCCACCTGCTTGCCGTCCTGCACCGCCTTGAAAGCGGCTCGCACGGCGATCTCGGTCTTCCCGTATCCGACGTCGCCGCAGATCAGCCGGTCCATCGGCACCGACTTCTCCATGTCGGCCTTGACCTCGGCGATGGTGGTCAGCTGGTCGGGCGTCTCCGCGTACGGGAAGGCGTCCTCCAGCTCGCGCTGCCACGGGGTGTCCGGGCCGAAGGTGTGGCCGGGGGCCGCCATCCGGGCCGAGTAGAGCTTGATCAGGTCGGCCGCGATCTCGCGCACCGCCTTCTTGGCCCGCTGCTTGGTCTTCGCCCAGTCCGCGCCGCCGAGCCGGTGCAGGGTCGGGGCCTCGCCGCCGACGTACTTGGTCACCTGGTCGAGCTGGTCGGTCGGCACGAAGAGCCGGTCGCCGGGGTGGCCGCGCTTGGCCGGCGCGTACTCCAGCACCAGGTACTCCCGGGTGGCGCCCTGCACGGTGCGCTGGACCATCTCGACGTAGCGGCCCACCCCGTGCGCCTCGTGCACCACGTAGTCGCCGGCGGCCAGCGCCAGCGGGTCGATCGCGTTGCGGCGCCGGGACGGCATCCGGCGCATGTCCTTGGTGGAGGAGCGCTGGCCGGACAGGTCGGTCTCGGTGATCACGGTCAGCTTGAGCGCCTGGTCCACGAAACCGTGCTCGATCGAGCCGCAGCAGACGTAGACGACGTCGCGGGTGGGCGGCTCGGTCAGGTCGGGGACCAGCCGGGCGGCGATGCCCTCGTTGCCGAGCACCTCGGCCAGCCGGGCGGCCGGCCCTTGGCCCTCGGTCACCATGACGACCCGCCAGTCGGCGGCCAGCCGCTCCTTGGCGTCGGCGATCGCCCGCGCGGTGTCACCGCGGTAGGCCTCGACGGCGTGCATGCCCAGGGTCAGCGTGTTGACGTCGAACTCCAGGACGGAGCTGACATCCGCGTCACTGGTCGCGAACGGGCTGACCGACCACCAGGACAGTCCGATCTCGGCGGCGTGCTCGCGCACCTCGGCCAGCGAGCGCAGCGAGGCGGCCGAGACGTCGATCTGCTCGACGTCGATCGGCCGGTCGCCACCGGCGGCCGCGGCCGCCCAGGAGGCGTGCAGGAACTCCTGACTGGTCGCCACCAGGTCGGCGGCCCGGGTGCGGACCCGCTCCGGGTCGCAGACCACCGCGACCGAGCCGGACGGCAGCACGTCCAGCAGCAGCTCCATGTCGTCCACCAGCACCGGGGCCAGCGACTCCATGCCCTCGACCGCGATCCCCTCGGCGATCTTGTCCAGGATCTCGGCCAGCTCGGGGTGCGCCACGGCCAACTCGGCGGCGCGGGCGCGCACCTGATCGGTCAACAGCAACTCCCGGCAGGGCGGCGCCCACAGGCCGTGCTCGGCGATCTCCAGCGAACGCTGGTCGGCCACCTTGAAGTAGCGGATCTCCTCGACGTCGTCGCCCCAGAACTCCACCCGCAGCGGGTGTTCCTCGGTCGGCGGGAAGACGTCCAGGATGCCGCCGCGCACGGCGAACTCGCCGCGCTTCTCGACCAGTTCGACCCTGGCGTAGGCGGCGGCGGACAGCCGCTTCGCGATCTCGCCCAGGTCCGCCGACTCGCCGCCGCGCAGCGCCACCGGCTCCAGCTCGGCCAGCCCCTTGACCTGCGGCTGGAGCACGGAACGCACCGGCGCCACGACCACCTGCACCGGACCGGCGGCCGGATCGTCCGCCCTCGGGTGGACGATCCGGCGCAGCACCGCGAGCCGGCGGCCGACCGTGTCCGAGCGCGGCGAGAGCCGCTCGTGCGGCAGCGTCTCCCAGGCCGGGAACTCCGCCACCGCGTCCGGCGGCAGCAGCGAGCGCAGGCTGGCGGCCAGGTCCTCGGCCTCCCGGCCGGTCGCCGTCACCGCCAGCACCGGCCGGCCCCGCTCGCCGGCCCCCGCGGCCAGCGAGCGGGCCAGCGCCGCGATGGCGAACGGCCGTGCGGCGGGCGGGCCGACCAGGTCGAGATGAGGGCGGTGGCCGCCGGCCGCCGCCTCGATCGCCTCGGCGAGGGCGGTGTCGCGGACCACGACATCGAGCAAACCGATCAGGCTCATGGAGTCTCTTCGTCCCGTTGCGTCCAGGCGGAGCGCCCGGTGGCGGAACCTGTTCCTGCCGCCGGGCAGCTTGATGGGCCCGGCACGCGGGTACGCAGGGGCCGGGTCAGGCTCCCAGAGTACGCCGAGCGGCCGACCGGACGGCGGCCAGCCACGACCATGCACATGACGGTCGGAGGGGCGGCGATGACCATGCGTTCGGACGCAGTGGCCGATTGTCAAGAAGTGGACATACTCCTGTCACTGGAAGTCCATGGACAGCGCGCAGGATGGATCACGTGCCCGCCGCTCCAACCGTGGGGGATGGACTGGTGGGCCGCACGCACTCCGATGGGGGTCGGGGTGCGAGGCCGGGTGACCCTGGGTGGGGGCACCCGCCCGACCGTCGGGAGTCGTGGCGCCCTTTCCTGGAGGGCGCCACGGGTCCTGGCCGGCTGGTCTTTCCGGTGATCTTCGGGCCGCCCGGAGCCCCTTTCGCAGGCACCCGCCACGGGCACGCCACCGAACCCTGACGCCGCGTCAGGTCCAAGCCCTCAGGTGCGCCGACGTCGCACCGTGTTGGGCAGCGAGTCCAGGCTGACCTCGTCGTCGATGATGACGATCTTCGGGATGATCGCGGTCTCGTCCTCGGCGCGCGGTGCGCCCTCGGTCGGCCGCGCGTCCTCGATCCGTGGCATCAGCGTGGTCTCCGCCGCCGGGTCGGTGGCGGCGGCCACCGGGGGCGGGGTGGCCGGGCGGGGCGGGACCGGCGGCTGGGCGGCACCCGCCGCGCGCAGGGCGGTGCGCGGGTCGGCCTGGGGCTGGGCCGCGGCGGCCGGCGCCTCGAGCGGCCCGGACGGCATCCGCAGCACGGTGGTCGGCTGGTCGGCACCGGCCGACTCGGCGGGGACCGTCTCGGAGGCGGCCGGCAGCGGGACCTCGCCGGTCTCGGCCTCCGAGTCCGGCGCGGGTGCGGCGGGCGCGGGCCCGGCGGGCGCGAATGCAGCGGGCGCGGGTGCGGCGGGCGCGGGTGCGGCGGACGCCTCGCCCGGCTCGATCATGCCGACCGCCTTGCCGGTGAGCGAGGCCAGCGTGCCCTTGATGTGGTCCAGGTGCGTCTGCACCGTCTCCAGGCGCTTCTCGAACTCGGCCCGCTCGGCCGCGGTGCGCGCGTTGATCTGCTCGGCCTCGCGGCGGGCCGCCTCGATCAGCTGGTCGGCCTTGGCCTGGGCGTCGGTGTCGATCTGCTTGATCACGCCGAGCGTGGTCTCCCGGCGCTGCTCGGCCTCCTTGAGGCGGCTGTCGGCGACCAGCGAGATCTTGGCGTCCGCGGCGGCCGCGGCGGCCTCCTCGGCGGCGAACCGCTCGTCGGCGGCGCGGTGCCGCTCGGCCAGCTCGGCCTCGGCCTGCTCGCCCGCCTCGGCGGCGGCGACCCGGATCCGGGCGGCCTCGGCGGTGGCGGCGTCCTGGATCGCGCGGGCGTCCCGGTCGGCGGCGGCGCGCTGCTTCTCGGCCTCGGCGCGGGTGCTCACCTCGGTCCGACGGGCGGCCTCGTCGGCCTCCGCGCGGGTGGCGGTGGCGTAGGCGGTGGCCTCGGCGTGCTGGGTCCGGCCGGCCTCGGCGACCGCGTCACGGCTCTGCACGGCGAACCGCTCGGCCTTCTCACGGATCTGCCGGGTCTCGTTGTCGGCGATCGCCATCAGGTCGCCGGCCTGCTCGCTGAGCGTGCTGTAGTCCGGCTCGGGCGCCTCGGCGGCGGCCTGCTGGGCGGCGGCCAGCGCGGCCTCCAGCTCGCGGATCTGGGCGCCGAGCCGGCTCAGCCGGTGCCAGGCGTGGTCCCGCTGGGCGGTCAGCGCCGCCAGCGAGCGGTCGACCTGCTCGGGCGCGTATCCCTTCCGGGCAGCGGTGAAGCCGTACGACGGGATGGCGTCGCTCATCTACTGTCTTCCCCTCAGTGGCCGGCTGGGCGCGGTGCCTGGCTGGGCTCGATCGTGTGCTCGCTAGCTGCGGTCCTCTTGACCTATTTTGCGCAGATCATTCGTAAAGCCCAAGGAAGCGACACCGCCGGCCGGGGCGGCACCCGCGTGCTGCCCCGGCCCCAGCCGCACAGCGGCTAGAGCAGGCCGTCCCAGAACTGCTCGAGGAGGACCGCCCACCAGGTGTCGGGCGCCTGGAGGGCCGCCGGGTCGAGCGCGGCCAACTCGGCCTGGAAGTCGGCGGTCCAGCGCCCGGCCTGATCCGGGGTCAGGCCGTAGCGCAACGGCCACATCCGACCGAGCAGGGCGAGCGACCGGACGAACTCCGGCACACCACTGTTGACGAAGCGCGGGGCCTCTCCGGTTCCTTCCAGGTCCACCGCGACCACGGCCGCTGTGCCGTACTGCACACAGAGCTGGCGTCCGTAGTCGTTGCCGAGCACCAGGTAACCGCCCGCGTCGGCCGCGGCCGGCCGGCCGCGCTCGGCGGCCAGCTCGGCCAGGGTCGGGATCGGCCGGTCCTTGGGGGCGTGCGCCCAGAAGAACGGCCCGAAGCTGGTCGGCAGACCGGCCCAGACCAGGGTCTGCGCGACCACTTCGGGCACGCCCGCACGGGAGACCGCCCGCTGCTCGTAGCGGAACACGCCCTGGCCGAAGAACTGCGCGAGCTCGGCGCCGAGCTGCTGTGGCGGCACCGGCGGCCGGGGCGGGACGCTCCCGGGTGCCGGCAGCGGCACCCGGACCGGGCGCGGGCGGCGCGGGCCCGCCGCCAGCTGGTGCAGCTCGTCCAGATGGTTGAGCAGGTGGGCCATGCCGGCCTGGCGGGCCTGGTGCTCGCGACCGTACCCGGCCGTGTGGGTGATCCGGACGTTCGGCCAGGAGGAGGCGACCAGCCGCGCGCAGTAGCCGCCCGGCAGGTCGCAGCACTCCAGCTCGGTGTGCAGCTCCAGCACCTGCTCGGCCGGCACGCCCAGGCGGCGCAGCTCTTGCAGGATCTTCCACTCCGGGTGCGGCGTGCCGGGCTCGCTGCGCTGCATCACCTTCTGCTCGGAGCCGTCGGGGGCGCGGTAGCTGAGCACGGCCAGGTAGCCGGGCCCGACGGTGGGCACGCCCGGCGGGACCGGCGCGCCCTGCGGCGGGAGCCCCGGGACCGGCGCGGCGGCACCGGGCACGGGCGCGGCGGGGAACCCCGGACCGCCCGGAGCGCCCGGGAGGGCGGAGGCCAATTGGGTCGCGGCCTGCGCGACACCGCCGCTCTGCGGCGCACGCTGCGGCGCGGGCGCCTTGCTGGTCGCGGCGGAGGCCAGCTCGTCGGCGCCGGGCTCGCCGCGCAGACCCACCGGCGGCGGGGGCGGCGGCGCGCTGCTGGCGCCCCGGCCGGCCGGGGCGGCGTGCGGCTCGCCACCGCCACCCTGGTGCAGCAGACCGCCGGGCGGCGGCGGGGGCGGCGCACTGCCCGCACCACGGCCGCCCGCCGCGGGCGGCGGCACGGGGGCACCGCCCTGGGCAGGCCCGCCACGCAGACCGGGCGGCGCGGGCGGCGGCGGGGCGCTGCCCTCGCCACGGCCGCCACCGGCGGACGGCGGCATCGGCCCGCCGGGGGCACCGGGCGCGCCCGGCAGACCCATCAACCCGGGCGGGCCGTCCGAGGAGAGCATGGTCGGCGCGTACGCGACGCCCTGCCCCTGCCCCTGGCTCTGGGGCGACGGCGTGGCCGGCGGCGGGGCGACGGGCGGCGCGGCGGGAGCCGGAGCGGGCGCGCCGGGCAGACCCATCAGTCCGGGCGGGCCGTCGGCGGCGAGCATGGTCGGCGCGTACCCACCCACCGGCGCGGCGGGGGCGGGCGGCGCCACCGGCGCGGGGGCCGGCGGCGGCGTGGCCGTGGCCGGCGCCTGCGGTGTGTCGGCGACGGGCCGCGCGGGCGGCGGCATCCGGACGGTCAGCGCGTCCGGCGGGGTCTGCGGGGCCGACTCCTGCTCCTCGCCGTGCTCCGCCAGCTCCCAACTGGGCGGCGGGGCGAGCATGCTGGGCGCGTCCCCGGCCGGGCGGTCGGAGATCGGCGGAGCCGTCAGCCGAGCGGGCTCGGGCGTCACCGGCGACGCGGCCGGCGCAACAGGCGCGGCAGGCGCGGCAGGCGCGGCAGGCGCGGGAACGACCGGCGCCGCACCCAGCTGCTCGGCCTCGGCCGCCAGCGCCGCCGCTCCGGCGTCCAGCACCCACTGCGGCGGGCTGAGCAGGAAGGAGGTCGCCTCGACCGGTCCGGGCATCGGCTTGGCCAGCCCGGACGGGGTCGCGCCGGCCGGGCGCCCGTAGGCCTCCTCGTAGCGCCGGACCACCTCGTTGGCCGGCAGCGCGGGCCAGAGCGTGCTCGCCCCGGTGTCCCGGGCGATCACCAGCTTGACCGCACCGCCGTCCGAGGAGGGCCCGCCGTCCCGGTCCTCCGCCCAGCAGACGAAGCCGAGGTCGAACTCCCGCACCCGCACCTCGCGCTGCTGGAAGGGCGGCACCCCGCCGTTGATCCACTCCGCCGCCAGGTCCTGCGCCTGCGCGTACGTCATCATGCCGGGACCGCCTCCGCCCTGTCCGCCACCGCTGTCACACCCATACCGGTACCGCTCGCCGCATGCCTCACGACACCGGCACCGCGCGGGCGAACCCGCCGTCCACCATCAGCTCCGCCACCGTCTCCAGCTCCGGCGGACTGCCGGCCAGCCGGAGCAGGAAGTCGTCGAAGGTGTCGCCGCAGCGCAGCAGCAGCCGTCGCACCCGATCGGTCGGCTCCTCCGGCGCACCGTTGTCGCGGGCGTCGTCGTAGAGGCAGAACCAGACCGAACCGAGCTCCTCGCCGCGCACCTTGAGCGCGAGGATGCCGCCCTGGGCGTACGCGATGCCCAGGTAGTCCTTGGTCAGATGGTCGCGCAGGCACTTGTTGGCATAGACCAGGTCCTCGATCCCGTACTCCTCACCGAGGGTCAGGAAGGGCTGGTCGAGCAGCAGGCCGAGCTCGGTGTCCAGCGCCACGCCGACCGGGGCGTGCCCGCCGGCCAGCTTGAGGAAGCCGCGGTACGGGCCGGGCAGCCGGTAGCCGAGCTTCTCCTCGGCGGCCTGCACCAGGTCCTCGCCGACGCTCAGCGGGCTGCCGCCCTCCTTGGAGAGCGAGAAGTGCGCGGCCTTGCTCTCCTGCAGCGGCCGGGTGCCGCGCCGGGAGTGGTCGGCGGCCGAGGTGGCCAGGCCGCCGTGGTGCCGCAGCAGTGCCTTGACCTCGACCGGCACCAGCTCCATCCGCCGCCAGCCGGGCGCCGCGCGGCCCACCGCGTGGTGCCAGGTCCAGCCGGGCGGGGTGGCCACGGCGACCTCCTGATCGGCCCACAGCTCGTGGCCCTGGCTGAACAGCGCGGCGTTGGCCGAGACGTAGTCGGTCAGCCGCAGCTCGTCCACGCCGAAACCCGCGGGCGGGTCGGCGACCTCGGCGGCGGCCTTGGCGTACGGACCGAAGTCCGGGTAGCCCTGGGCGTCCACCCGCACCCCCTCGGGGTACCTGGCGGCTCGCACCGGGTCGGGAAAGTGGACCACCTGTCCCGCGTAGGCCGCGTTGGGCGCGGCAGCGAGGCCGGGCCGACCTGTCGTCATCTGGGTGCCCCCTGCTGAAGCCGATGTAGCTAGGCACCAGGGTATGGGGTCGACGCTGCGGGCCGTCCCCTGGCCCGGCCGCCCGGGAAAACCGGACCCTCCAGCGCGATTTGTGAATGATCCGTGAACCTGATGGACCATCAGGACACCTGCCCGCCCCCCGGGTGATCCACTGTCCGAGACGTTTGGCAGGCTGGCCCCAGGCTCGCCGTCGACCGGACCAGGCGCGCCGTCGACCAGAGAGGAGCAGCCGTGGACGACACCGCACCGGCCGCGCCGCTGCTGCGCCACCACCGGGACAGCCTGCTGCCCGCGGTGGCCGCCGCCCTCTCGCTGCGCGGCGGCGACGTGCACACCCTGGCCGGGCGCAAGGCCGACCAGGAGCCCGAGTTGCACCCGCTGGTCGGCGAGTTCCTGACCCGCCTGCCGGTGGAGCACCGGGAGCGGTTCACCGGGCGCTGCCCGGAGGCCGTCCTGCTCTCCAACTACCTCGGCACGGTCGAGAGCGGCCGCTCCAAACGCGCCGCGAAGAAGCCGCTCAGCCTGCACGAGGCCCGCAAGGCGCTCAAGGGCGCCAAGCTGACCACGGTGCGGATCCGCGAGCCCGACGATCCGGCCCACGGCACCCACGCGCCACCGTGCCGCTCCTGCGCACCGCTGCTGGAGCACTTCACCGTGCAGAGCGTCGCGGTCGGGCCCCGAGCCCAGGCCTGACCCGGCCTCAGGTCCCTGTCCCCCGAGCCCGGAGTACCCCCTGAACCCGCTCAGCTCAACGACCGCGAGCCCGGTCCGTTCCCAGCCCCGGTTCCCCGCCGAGGTCGCCGCCGCGCTCAAGCAGGCCGGCTGGCACCCGGGCCGGTGGGAGATCCGGCGCGCCGAGGAGTGGGCCGACCAGCTGCTCGGCCGGCCCGCCCCGGACGGCGTCCCGCACGTGGTCTTCCCGGCCGCGATCGAGGCCTGGGCCGAGTTCGGCGGGCTCTCCTTCGACCTGTCGGGCGCCGGCCGCGAGGTGGCCCGCACCCCGTTCCTGCTCGACCCGCTCTGCGGGCTGCACCTGCCGCGCACCCTGGCCGACCTCTCGCGCGCGCTGGACAGCCAGGTGGCGCCGCTGGGCGAGGAGCGCTTCGGGCAGGCGGTGCTGGCGATCGACGAGGCCGGCCGGGTCTACAGCCTGGACCACACCGGTGAGTGGTTCCTCGGCGCCGACCTGGACCACGCGGTCACCACCCTGCTGCTCGGCATCCGCCCCGAACGGCTGCGCACGGTCGCGGACGAGTACTGACCCACCGTCAGCTCAGCCGGTCAGCCGGTCGGCCCGCTCGGCCAGCCGGGAGGGCAGCAGCGCCTCGACCCGGAACCCGCCGTCCTGCTCCGGACCGGCCCGGAAGCTGCCACCCAGCGCCCGGACCCGCTCCTCCATGCCGACCAGCCCGTTGCCCCCGCTGGGCAGCCGGACCTGCTCGCCGCCGACCGGGCTCTCGTTCACCACCGCCACCCGCACCCCGTTGGGCACGTAGGCCAGCAGCACCGAGACCTGGGCACCGCCGGCGTGCTTGTGCGCGTTGGTCAGCCCCTCCTGGACCACCCGGTAGGCGGTCTGCTCCGCCTCCCCCCGGTACGGCTGACGGGCGCCGCTCACCGTGAGGGTGACCCGCATCCCGGCCGCCTTCGACTGGCCCACCAGCTGCTCCAGGTCGGCGAGCCCGCACACGTTCTCGGCCGCCGTGTCCTCGTTCATCCGCAGCACGCCGAGGATCTCGCGCAGCTCGTTCAGCGCCTGCCGCCCGGTCTCGGCCATCAGCTTGGCGCTCTGCGCCGCCTTCTGCGGGTCCCTGGCCACGATCCGCTCCAGCGCGCCGGCGTGCACCACCATCAGGCTGACCCGGTGCGCGACCACGTCGTGCATCTCCCGGGCGATCCGGGTGCGCTCCTCGAGCCGGGCCCGCCGGGCCCGCTCCCTGGCCCGCTCGGCCAGCAGGTCCAGCTCGGCCTCCAGCCCCTGCGCGCGGTCCTTGAGCGACTCGACCAGCCGTCGCCTGGCGCCGATGTAGAGGCCGGTGACCACCGGCGGCACGGTCAGCCCGACCGCCACCAGCACCGAGAGCAGCACGAAGACCCAGCTGGCCGGCAACCGGTCGCCCGGCTGCGGTTTGGTGGTGAACATCGCGAACAGCACCATGCCCAGCGTCTCCACGAAGACCACCGCGGAGAGCGCCATCACCCGGCGCCGCCCCGCCGGCCAGGCCCAGGTCGAGCTGAGCGTGTAGAGCGCGACCACCAGCAGCACGATGCCGAAGAGCCCGGGCACCAGGACCATCGAGACCAGCACCGGCAACGCCGGCCACCGCCGCCGCAGCAGCAGGCTGGCCCCGGCGAGCGCGCCGATCACCGCGGCCGCCACCGCGAACCCGGTCCCCAGGTGCATCCGGTCCAGGACCAGGCTGTAGCCGCCCGTCGCACACTCCAGCGCGGCCAGCGCGGCCAGCAGCGCGTCCAAGAGCGCGCTGCGCCGCCGCTCCCACCACCAGAAGCCACGGTCCTGCGCGCCCGCCCCAGGCGACAAGCTCATGGGCGACAGCCTAAGCGAGGCGCCCCCGGCCGCCCCACCGAGTTCTCGTCACGGGTTCGCCCGGGTCACCTCCGCATCGTGCCGACCGCCCCCGCGCACCGCGCTGTCCGACATGCGACCGGCTCAACCGAGCGGCGAGCGGCGACACATATGCTGATCCGGTCGGACAGCGCGGTCCGCCGCCGCCCACCCACCACCCCAGGGAGCCAGCCGTGACCGCTCCGGTCCCCATCTCGGCCGACCACCCGAGTGCCGACCAGCCGAGCCCGCTCACCACCGATCCCACAGCAACTGATCGCGCGGCCACCAATCGTGCGGCCGACGAACTGCCGCCGCCCGACCCGACCGCCGACAACGCCGCCCTGCGCGCGGACATCCGCCGCCTCGGCGACCTGCTCGGCGAGACCCTGGTCCGCCAGGAGGGCGCGGAGGTGCTCGGCCTGGTCGAGCAGGTCCGGCTGCTCAGCCGCACCGACGGCGAGGCCACCGCGGAACTGCTCGGCAACATCGACCTGGAGACCGCGGCCAAGCTGGTGCGGGCCTTCTCCACCTACTTCCACCTGGCCAACGTCACCGAACAGGTGCACCGCGGCCGCGAGTTCGCCGCCCGCCGGGCCCGCGAGGGCTCGCTGCTGGCGCAGACCGCCGACCAGCTGGTCGAGGCCGACCCCAAGCACCTCGCCGACACCCTGGCCCACCTGGCGGTCCGGCCGGTCTTCACCGCGCACCCCACCGAGGCGGCCCGCCGCAGCGTGCTGAACAAGCTGCGCCGGATCGGCGAGCTGCTGGAGCGCATCCACCGCGAGCACGCGGCCGCCGGCATCTCGCCCACCGACTCGGCCCGGGTGACCTCGGCCAAGCGCTCGGCCGACCGCCGCCTGGCCGAGGTGATCGACCTGCTCTGGCAGACCGACGAGCTGCGGATCGCCCGCCCCGAGCCCACCGACGAGGCCCGCAACGCCGTCTACTACCTGGACGAGCTGTACCGCGAGGCCGTCCCCGAGGTGCTGGAGGAGCTGCACGAGGAGCTGGCCAGGGTCGGCGTCGCGCTGCCCGACGGGGTGCGGCCGCTGACCTTCGGCACCTGGATCGGCGGCGACCGGGACGGCAACCCGAACGTCACCCCGCAGGTCACCTGGGACGTGCTCAACCTGCAGCACGAGTACGGCATCAAGGACGCCCTGGACACCGTCGACGACCTGCGCAACACGCTCTCCACCTCGGTCCGGCTGGCCGGCGCCTCGGAGGACCTGCTCGCCTCGCTGGAGGCGGACCTCAAGGTGCTGCCCGAACTGAGCCCGCGCTACAAGCGGATGAACGCCGAGGAGCCCTACCGGCTCAAGGCCACCTGCGTGCGGCTCAAGCTGGAGAACACCCGCGAGCGGCTGGCTGCCGGCACCCCGCACCTGCCCGGCCGCGACTACCTCGGCACCCGCGAGCTGATCACCGACCTCAAGCTGATCCAGGACTCGCTGCGCTCGCACCGCGGCGAGCTGATCGCCGACGGGCGCCTGGCCCGGGCGATCCGCACCGTCGAGGCGTTCGGCCTGCAGCTGGCCACCATGGACGTGCGCGAGCACGCCGAGGCGCACCACCACGCGCTCGGCCAGCTCTTCGACCGGCTCGGTGAGGAGGCCTGGCGCTACAACGACATGCCGCGCGAGTACCGCCAGAAGCTGCTCGCCAAGGAGCTGCGCTCGCGCCGCCCGCTGGCCCCCACCCCGGCGCCGCTGGACGCCGCGGGGACCAAGACGCTGGGCGTCTTCACCACCATCCGCGAGGGCTTCGAGCGGTTCGGCGACGAGATCGTCGAGAGCTACATCATCTCGATGTGCCAGGGTGCCGACGACGTCTTCGCCGCCGCCGTGCTGGCTCGCGAGGCCGGCCTGATCGACCTGCACGCCGGGGTGGCCAGGATCGGCATCGTGCCGCTGCTGGAGACCACCGACGAGCTGCAGCAGGCCGACCGGATCCTGGAGGAGATGCTCTCCGACCCCTCCTACCGGCTGCTGGTCTCGCTGCGCGGGGACATCCAGGAGGTCATGCTCGGCTACTCCGACTCCTCCAAGTTCGGCGGCATCACCACCTCGCAGTGGGAGATCCACCGGGCCCAGCGCCGGCTGCGCGACGTGGCCCACCGCTACGGCATCCGGCTGCGCCTGTTCCACGGCCGCGGCGGCACCGTGGGCCGCGGCGGCGGCCCCTCGCACGAGGCGATCCTGGCCCAGCCCTGGGGCACCCTGGAGGGCGAGATCAAGGTGACCGAGCAGGGCGAGGTGATCTCCGACAAGTACCTGCTGCCCTCGCTGGCCCGGGAGAACCTGGAGCTCACCCTCTCCGCCACGCTGGCCGCCTCGGCGATGCACACCTCCCCGCGCCAGGCCCCCGAGGAGCTGGCCCGCTGGGACGCCGCGATGGACACCGTCTCCGAGGCCGCGCACACCGCCTACCGGACCCTGGTGGAGCAGGAGGACCTGCCGAAGTACTTCTTCGCCGCCACCCCGGTCGACCAGCTCGCCTCGCTGCACCTGGGCTCGCGCCCGTCCCGCCGCCCCGACTCCGGGGCCGGCCTGGACGGTCTGCGGGCCATCCCGTGGGTCTTCGGCTGGACCCAGTCCCGGCAGATCGTCCCCGGCTGGTACGGGGTCGGCTCGGGCCTGGCCGCCGCCCGCGCGGCGGGCCTGGGCGACGTGCTGCCGGAGATGTACGGCAAGTGGCACTTCTTCCGCAACTTCCTGTCCAACGTCGCGATGACGCTGGCCAAGACCGACCTGCGGATCGCCCGCCACTACGTCGAGCAGCTGGTCCCCGGCGAGCTGCAGCACGTCTTCGACCAGATCACCGCCGAGCACGACCTGACCCTGCGCGAGGTGCTGCGGCTGACCGGCGAGAACGAGCTGCTGGAGCACAACCCGGTGCTCAAGCAGACCTTCACGGTCCGCGACGCCTACCTCGACCCGATCTCCTACCTGCAGGTCGCGCTGCTGCGCCGGCAGCGCGAGGAGGTCTCCGCGGGTCGCCCCGAGGACCCGCTGCGGGCCCGGGCCCTGCTGCTGACCGTCAACGGCATCGCCGCCGGGCTGCGCAACACCGGCTGACGACCGGACGAGGAAGGGGCCCGCACGCCGTCCAGGCGTGCGGGCCCCATCCGTATCCGTATCTCGCCGCTCGGCTGCCGCTCAGGAGTGCTTCTCGCCCCGGCGGCGCTTGAGCAGCCACAGGGCGCCACCGCCGGCCGCGACCGCCACGCCGCCGGCCACCGCCGGTATGCCGGCGTTGCTGCCGAGGGTGGAGATGAAGGCCCCGGAGAGCGCGTTCGGCACGGCGATCGGGGTCGGGACGGGCGAGGGGGCCGGCGGCTGGACGTCGACCAGTTGGGCGTCCAGCGCGGTGGGGTCGGTGGCAGGCCGGGCCGGGCGGACCCGGCCGCCGGCGTGCGAACCGCCGTAGGAGTACACCCTGGTGCGGGTGGCCGTCGGCGTGGGGGTCGGCGTCGGCGTGGGGCAGCCGCTGGGCAGCGGGGCGACGGTCGGCGACGGCGTGGCCGTCGGCGAGGCCGTGGCGCTCGGCGACGGGTCGGCGCTCGCGCTCGGCAGCGGCGGGCAGCTGGGACTGGGGCTGGACGTCGCGGTGGGCGAGGGGCTCGCGCTGGGCGTCGCCGTGCCGGTCTGCGGTGCCCCGGGGGCCGAGGCCGACGCGCCGGCGCCGGGGCCCGGTATCGGCCAGGGGAACGCGCTCACCGACGGGGCCGGCGAGCCGCTCGGCTCAGCGCCAAAGGCGAACCCGGCGCCACCCAGCAGCCCCGCAACCGCCACCATCCACGTACCGGCCACCCGTGCCGTACCCAAGCCCGCGCCCACCAGCGCCCCCATCTTCCCGAGTTCCGGTGAACCGTATCCGATCGGCTGCGGCCTTCCGGCCCCCGAACGGTGCCCGCGGGGAAGAGTTGTACGACTGTTGCCCTGCCTGTCATGCGTGCAGCGGTGATTGACGGACACTCAGGAATCGTCCAGCGGGCTCTCAGGTGTTGTAGGTGCCCTGGGCGCGCTCCAGACCTTCCGTCAGCAGTGCCTCGACCGCGTCCGCCGAGCGGTCCACGAACCAGTCCAGCTCCTTGCGTTCGGCGGACGAGAAGTCCTTGAGCACGAAGTCGGCGACCTCCATCCGGCCCGGCGGGCGGCCGATCCCGCAGCGCACCCGGTAGTAGTCCGGGCCGAGCGACTTGGTGATCGACTTGAGCCCGTTGTGGCCGTTGTCGCCGCCGCCGAGCTTGAGCCGCAGCGTCGCGTAGTCGATGTCCAGCTCGTCGTGGATCGCCACCACGGCCGAGGCGGGGGCCTTGTAGAAGTCGCGCAGCGCGGTGACCGGGCCGCCCGAGAGGTTCATGAAGGTCATCGGCTTGGCCAGCACCACCCGCTGCCCGACCAGCCGCCCCTCGGCCACCTGGGCCCGGCTCTTGTGCGCCTTGAACTTCGCGCCGATCCGCTGGGCCAGCAGGTCGACCACCATGAAGCCGATGTTGTGCCGGTTGCGGGCGTAGCCCTCGCCGGGGTTGCCCAGGCCCACCACCAGCCAGGGGCCGGTGTACTCGTCGCTCATCTCCCACTCCTCCTGTTACGACCACATCATCGCGCGAACGCAGCGCTGCCCCGACTCCCACACGGGAAGTCGGGGCAGCGCTGAAGATACGGACTACCGCAAGGCTCAGGCCTCGGCGGCGGCCTCCTCGGAGGCCTCCTCCTCGACCGGAGCGGCCTGGGCGGCGATGACCTGCACCACGACGGTGTCGGCCTCGACGGCCAGGGTGGTGCCCTTCGGCAGCGCGATGTCGCCGGCGGTGATGGAGGCGCCGGCCTCCAGGCCCTCGACCGAGACGGTGACCGACTCGGGCAGGTGGGTGGCCTCGGCCTCGATCGGCAGCGAGTTCAGCACGTGCTCGACCAGGTTGCCGCCGGGGGCCAGCTCGCCCTCGACGAGCACCGGGATCTCGACGTTGACCTTCTCGCCGCGCTTGACCAGCAGCAGGTCGACGTGCTCGATGGTGCGCTTGATGGCCTCGCGCTGGACGGCCTTCGGCAGCACGAACTCGTCCTTGCCCTCGATCGGGACGACGAGCAGGGCGTTCGGGGTCTTCAGGGCCATCATCAGCGCGTGGCTCGGCAGGTTCAGGTGAACCGGGGTGAGGCCGTGGCCGTAGACGACACCGGGGACGAAGCCGGCGCGACGGGCGCGACGGGCGGCACCCTTGCCGAACTCGTTGCGGGGCTCGGCGGCAAGGCGGATCTCGGACATGCTGCACTCCTGGAGTGAAACGGGTGCAGAAAGCGAAAAACCGCCGAGACCACACCCTCAAGAACATTGGGGCAGCTCGGCGGATATAGATCCAGCGCGTCGATCACGGAGCAAGCGCCCGAAGGCGCACGGCTTCCCTCGCCGAGCAGTCTCACGAGTCTAACCGCACCCCTCGTCAACCGTGAAATCGGCCCCGTCGCTCAGCAGCGACGGGGCCGATCGGGCCGTACCGTTCAGGCCGTGCCGTTCGGACTTGACACGGCGTCAGCGGGGCACCGCCCGACGGTTCAGTGCACGCCCTCGAAGAGCGAGGTGACCGAGCCCTGCTCGAAGACCTCGCGGATCGCGGCGGCGATCGACGGGGCGATCGAGAGGGTGGTGACCTTGTCCAGCTGGAGCTCGGCCGGGCAGGGCAGCGTGTTGGTGAAGACGAACTCGCTGACCCGCGAGTTCTTCAGCCGGTCGGCGGCCGGGCCGGAGAGCACGCCGTGGGTGGCCGCCACGATGACGTCGGCGGCGCCGGCGTCGAAGAGCGCGTCGGCGGCGGCGCAGATCGTGCCGGCGGTGTCGATCATGTCGTCGACCAGGACGCAGACCCGGCCCTTGACGTCACCGACCACCTCGGCGGAGAGGATGGTGTTGGCCTGGCTCATGTCGCGGCGCTTGTGGATGATCGCCAGCGGGGCGTCCAGCCGGTCGCACCACTGGTCGGCCACCTTCACCCGGCCGGCGTCCGGCGAGACGATGGTGAGCTTGTCGCTGGCGACCTTCTGACCCACGTAGTCGGCCAGCAGCGGCAGGGCGAACAGGTGGTCCACCGGGCCGTCGAAGAAGCCCTGGATCTGCGCGGTGTGCAGGTCGACCGCCATGATCCGGTCGGCGCCGGCCTGCGCCAGCAGGTCGGCGATCAGCCGGGCCGAGATCGGCTCGCGGCCCAGGTGCTTCTTGTCCTGGCGGGCGTAGCCGTAGAACGGCAGGATCGCGGTGATGCTCTTGGCCGAGGCCCGCTTCAGCGCGTCGATCATGATCAGCTGTTCCATGATCCACTGGTTGATGGGAGCCGTGTGGCTCTGCATCACAAAGCAGTCCGCCCCTCGGGCGGAGTCCAGGAAGCGGACGTAGATCTCGCCATTGGCGAATTCGAAGGCCTTGGTCGGGACGAGCTCGGTGCCCAGCGCCGCGGCCACCTCCTTCGCCAGCTCAGGGTGGGCACGGCCGGAGAAGAGCTTCAGTTTCTTCTCACCCGACGTCGTGATCCCGCTCACTGCACCGTCTCCTCGTGTTGCTGCCGCATGGTCGCCGCGCCGCACCCGGACGGCAGGAGCCGCCCGGGCCGGTGGTCGACGAGGGAATGGGTACGCCTCGGCACGGGCTACAGCCCCACGGCGCACGTATGTACACCAGGTTACGCGCCCGCTCGCGAAGGACCCGGCCCGGGACCTGTGCGGCTCGCCACTCCAGGCGGCTCAGGCCTCCGGGGCCTCGGCCGCCGCCTTGGCCAGCGCGGCCGCCGCCGCCTCGTCGGAAGCAGTGCCGGGGCGCTTGCGCGCCACCCAGCCCTCGATGTTGCGCTGCTGTGCGCGGTTCACGCCGAGCGCGCCCGGGGGCACGTCGTTGGTGATCACCGAGCCGGCACCGGTGTAGGCGCCGTCACCGATGGTGACCGGGGCGATGAGCATGTTGTCGGTGCCGACCCGGGCGTGCGCACCGATCACGGTGGGGTTCTTGTTCACCCCGTCCCAGTTGGCGGTCACGCAGGCCGCGCCCACGTTGGCGCCCTCGCCGATGGTGGCGTCGCCCATGTAGGAGAGGTGCGGCACCTTGGCGCCGGCCCCGATGCTCGACTTCTTGACCTCGACGAAGGTGCCGACCTTGCCCTTCTCGCCGAGCACCACGCCGCCGCGCAGGTAGGCGAACGGGCCGACGGTGGCGCGGGCACCGATCTCGGCCTGCTCGACCACCGCGTTGGTCAGCGTCGCGCCGGCGCCGACCACGGTGTCGGTCAGCGTGCAGTGCGGGCCCACCTGGCAGCCCGCGCCGAGGTGGGTGGCGCCGTGCAGCTGGGTGCCGGGCAGCACCACGGCGTCCGGCTCGTAGCTCACCTGCGCGTCGATCCAGGTGCTGGCCGGGTCGACCACGGTGACCCCGGCCCGCATCGCCGTCTCCAGCAGCCGGTCGTTGAGCAGCCGGCGGGCCTCGGCGAGCTGGACCCGGTCGTTGATGCCGACGATCTCGCGGTGGTCGGCGGCCACCAGCGCGCCCACCCGGTGCCCGGCCGAGCGCAGGATCTCCAGGGTGTCGGTCAGGTACTCCTCGCCCTGCGTGTTGTCCGTGCCGATCCGGGTCAGCGCCTCGGCCAGCAGCTTGCCGTCGAAGGCGTAGACACCGGAGTTGATCTCGGTGATCGCGAGCTGGACCGGGTCGGCGTCCTTGTGCTCGACGATGCCGGTGACCGCGCCGCCCGCCGGATCGCGCAGGATCCGCCCGTAGCCGCGCGGGTCGGGCACCTCGGCGGTCAGCACGGTGACGCCGTTGCCCTCGGCGGCGTGCCGCCCGGCCAGCTCACGCAGGGTGGCAGCGGACAGCAGCGGGGCGTCCCCGTAGGTGACGATCACCGTGCCGTCCAGCGTGATCCCGTCGACGGCCAGCGCCTCCAGGGCGACCCGGGCGGCGTGCCCGGTGCCGCGCTGCTCCTCCTGCACCACCGAGTGCACCTGCGGATGGGCGTCGGCCAGGTGGGCCGCGACCTGCTCCTTCATGTGCCCGATCACCACCACCAGGTGCTCCGGCGCCAGCTCCTCGGCGGCGGTCACCACGTGTCCCAGCAGGCTCCGGCCACAGATCGGGTGCAGCACCTTGGGCAGTGCCTTGGACTTCATCCGGGAGCCCTCACCGGCGGCGAGCACGATGACGGCGGCAAGGGGGTTGGCACTCACGCGGGAGGCTCCTTGAGGGGTGACCGGAGGACGGGCGGGGATCGTCGACGCGACTCCGCGCACCGCGCGGTCGGCCGGGCCCGAGAATGACCAGTCCTGAGAATAACCGCACAAGGTGATAACACTCGCACACCAGCACGCGTGGCCGGGGCGAACCGCCCCGGCCACGCGCAGTGCTCCGCCGGTTGGATTCGAACCAACACTGCAAGGCTTCAAAGGCCTGCGGGCTGCCGATTACCCCACGGCGGATGGCTGCTCAGACCATACCGGAGTCCTCCCCCGGCTGGGTATCGCCTTCGATCCCCAGGGTGACACCCGAGGCCCGCTCCGCCGCGCCCTGCTTCCCTTGGCGGGCCCGGCAACTTACGATGCCGTAAGTTACGCAACCGTAGGCACCGCTCCTTATCCCTAAGGGACAGCCCATGACGATCCAGGCCGACCAAGCGCCGGCGCCAGCCGCCCGGCCCGCCTCCGAGGTTTCCGCCACCCTGGGCGGCGAGAAGCAGGGACTGGCCGAACGGCTGGCCCTCGGGTTCTTCATCGCCGTGCCGTTCCTCGCCCTGCTGGCCGCCGCACCGGTGGCCTGGGGCTGGGGCCTGGGCTGGCGGGACCTGGCGATCGCGACGGTCATGTACTTCCTCACCTGCCACGGCGTCACCGTCGGCTACCACCGCTTCTTCACCCACCGCTCGTTCAAGACCGGCCGGGCCCTGAAGATCGCCATGGCGGTGGCCGGCAGCCTCGCCGTCGAGGGCCCGCTGGTGCGCTGGGTGGCCGACCACCGCAGGCACCACAAGTTCTCCGACAAGGAGGGCGACCCGCACTCGCCCTGGCGCTACGGCGAGAGCGTCCCGGCGCTGCTCAAGGGCCTCTGGTGGGCGCACATGGGGTGGCTCTTCGACTCCGAGCAGACCCCGCAGCACATCTACGCGCCCGACCTGGTGAAGGACCGCGACATCCGGGCCGTCTCCCGGCTCTTCTGGCTCTGGACCACCATCTCGATGCTGCTTCCGCCGCTGGCCGGCGGGCTGCTCAGCTGGTCCTGGCAGGGTGCGCTGACCGCCTTCTTCTGGGGTTCGCTGGTCCGGGTGGCGGTGCTGCACCACGTGACCTGGTCGATCAACTCGATCTGCCACGCGATCGGCGAGCGCCCGTTCAAGTCCCGCGACCGCTCGGGCAACGTCTGGTGGCTGGCGGTGCTCTCGTGCGGCGAGTCCTGGCACAACCTGCACCACGCCGACCCGACCTCGGCCCGGCACGGGGTGCTGCGCGGCCAGGTGGACTCCTCCGCCCGGCTGATCCGCTGGTTCGAGCAGGCCGGCTGGGCCCGTGACGTCCGCTGGCCCGACGCGGGGCGCATCGACGCCCGGCGCACCGCATGACCCGTCGGCTACAGCATGATGGAGGGGTGAACGGGAGCAACGGAGACAGCGCAGACGGCCATCGCCCGGCCTCCTCCTCGGCGGCCCCGGCCCGCGGGCGAGCGGGCCGGGTTCGGATGACGGGCAAGCAACGGCGCGAGCAGCTGCTGGACATCGGGCGCTCCGTCTTCGCCGAGCGCGGCTACGACGGCACCTCGGTGGAGGAGATCGCCGAACGGGCCGGCGTCTCGAAGCCGGTGGTCTACGAGCACTTCGGGGGCAAGGAGGGGCTCTACGCGGTGGTGGTGGACCGTGAGATGCAGCTGCTGCTCGACATGGTCACCGGGGCACTGACCGGGGGTCACTCGCGGGAGCTGCTGGAGCAGGCCGCCTTCGCGCTGATGGACTACATCGACACCTCCACCGACGGCTTCAAGATCCTGGTCCGGGACTCCCCGGTCGCCCAGGCCACCGGCACCTTCGCCTCGCTGATCAGCGACATCGCCACCCAGGTCGAGGACATCCTCGGCCTGGAGTTCAAGGCCCGCGGCTTCGACGCCCGGCTCGCGCCGATGTACTCGCAGATGCTGGTGGGCATGGTCGCGCTGACCGGGCAGTGGTGGCTGGAGGTGCGCAAGCCGCAGAAGGCCGAGGTCGCCGCGCACCTGGTGAACCTGGCCTGGCACGGCCTGGAGGGGATGGAGCGGCACCCGAAGCTGGTGGGCGACCGGCAGAACTGAGACCGGGCCCCCTAACTGGCGGACCCGCTAAGCCGACGGGTGGTTTCCCGGCGGATCAACGGGCGGTGAACGGTTTCTCGATGTCAAGAGGCTTCATATCGACAGAACCCCCGATACACTGATCCACATGGAGGACGAGGTCGACCGCCTGGTCGCAGCATGGCGCCGAGAGCGCCCCGACCTCGACGTGCAACCGCTCCAGGTGCTCAGCCGGGTCAGCAGGCTCGCCCGCCACCTGGACCGGGCCCGGCGCACGGCCTTCGCCGAGCACGGCCTGGAGCCCTGGGAGTTCGACGTGCTGACGGCGCTTCGGCGGGCCGGGCGCCCCTACCAGCTCTCCCCCGGGCAGTTGCTCACCCAGACCCTGGTGACCTCCGGCACCATGACCAACCGGATCGACCGCCTGGCCGGCAAGGACCTGGTGCAGCGACTGCCCGACCCGGACGACCGGCGCGGAGTGCTGGTCCGGCTGACCGAGACCGGCCAGGAGAAGGCCGATCAGGCACTGGCCGGGCTGCTCGCGCACGAGCGCGAACTGCTCGCCGAGCTGTCGGGCGGTCAGCAGTCCGAACTGGCCTCGCTGCTGCGGCAGCTGGTCGCGCCGTTCGACAACATCCCTGGCTGACCTTCGAGTTCAGCCGGTACGGGCCTCCGGAGTCACTGGGCGCGGCCGGCTCAGGAGGTCGGCGCGCCCGCCGGCTCGGCCGGCCCGACCCCGGCCCGGCGGGCCAGCGCGACGGCGGCCAGGGTGGAGTGCACCCCGAGCTTGCCCAGCACGTTCTGCATGTGGGTGCGCACGGTGTGCGGGGAGAGGTAGAGCCGCTCGGCCACCGCCTGCCGGCCCAGGCCCGCCACCATGCAGCGCAGTACCTGCTTCTCCCGGGGCGTCAGCGACTCGACCAGCCGCTCGCTCTCCGTGCGGTCGCGCCGAGCCGTGGTCAACTCCCGCACCACGCCGGTGAGCAGGGAGGGCGGCAGATGGGTCTCGCCGCGCAGCACCCCGCGCAGCACGGTCAGCAGCCGGGTCAGCGAGCTCTCCTTGGCCACCCAGCCGGCCGCGCCCGCGTAGAGCGCGCGCACCGCCCGGCGCGGATCCTCCTCGGCGGCCAGCACCACCGCGCGCAGGCCCGGATAGGTGTGGCAGGAGCGGCCCAGCAGGGTGATCCCGTCCACCGGGCGGCGCTGCGCCGCCGTGCTGGACGGGCGGGCCTCCACCGGGACGGCGGACGGGCCGACCAGCCGGGCCGGGACCAGCGCGCTGCCGGCCCGGCGCGGGGCCGGCACGACGCCGGTCGGGCGGCGCAACGCCGTCGGGCCCGCGCCCTCGGGCTCCGCCCCCGGCCGCGGGCGGCGCGGCGGGCCGAGCACTGCGGCGGTCGCGCCCAGGTCGGCGTCGACCAGCAGGATGTCGAAGGGCCGACCCTCGGCAGCGGCCCGTTCCAGGGCATGCTCGGCGGCGGCCGCGCTACCCGCGGCGCCGACCTCGATCTCCTGCTCGGCGGAGAGCGCGGTGGCGAGCGCCTCGGCGAAGATCCGGTGGTCGTCGACCACCAGGACGCGGATCCGCCCCATCTTGTTCCCCCTGCTTCGGCTCGGGCCCCCATCCGATACCGGACTCAGGGTACGGGGTGCAGGGCGCGCCGGTGGGGGTTCGGTGAAATTCCGTCAGATCCGGTCATCCTGTGCGAAGTCGACAGCAGGTTCGATCAGCAGGTCGGACCAGCGGATCAGACCAGTCGGCGGGCCCCCGCACTCGCGCTCGCCGGGAAGACCTGCGGAGCCGCGTACCCCGCCGCCAGGAACGCCGCCGTGACGGCCGCTCCGACCGCCTGCGCAGCCTGCTGCGGGGCCAGGGCGATCACCGAACCGCCGAAGCCGCCACCGGTCATCCGGGCGCCCAGCGCACCTGCCAGCAGCGCCGTGTCGACCGCCAGATCGGTCTCCAGGCAGGAGACCTGGAAGTCGTCCCGCAGCGAGGCATGGCCCTCGGTCAGAATCGGTCCGAGCCGGGCGAACTCGCCTCGGTCCAGCAGCGCGATCGCGCGCAGAACTCGTTCGTTCTCGGTCACCACATGGCGCACCAGCGGGCCCAGTTCGGCCGGCAGCGCGGCCAGCGCACCGGACAGCCGCTCGGCGGGCAGGTCGCGCAGCGCCGCCAGCCCGAGCAGCTCGGCCGCCCGCTCGCAGCCGGCCCGCAGCGCGGCGTAGCCGCCGTCCCCGATGTCGTGCTTGACCCGGGTGTCGATCACCAGCAGTTCCAGCCCCTGCTCGGTTGGGCGGAACGGGACCTGACGGTGCGCCAGGTCACGACTGTCCAGGAAGAGTGCGGACCCCTCGGTGCAGCAGCAGGAGGCCATCTGGTCCATCACCCCGCACGGCACCCCCGCGAACCGGTTCTCCGCGCTCTGCGCGAGCAGCGCCAACTCGGCCGAGGTGAGGCCGAGTCCGTACAGCTCGCGGTAGGCCACCGCGACGGCGCACTCCAGCGCGGCGGAGGAGGAGAGGCCCGCACCGGTCGGCACGTCGCTGTCGAAGTACAGGTCGGCGCCGCCGATCCGGTGCCCCGCCTCTCGCAACGCCCAGACCACGCCGGCCGGGTAGCTCACCCAGCTGGTCACCAGGCCGGGCGCCAGCTCGGCCACCGGCAGGTCGGTGACCACATCGTCGCCCTGGGCGCTGTAGAGCCGCAGCCGCCCGTCGGAGCGCGGCCGGGCGGCCACCTTCACAGCCTGCGGGAGAGCGATCGGCAGGGCGAACCCGTCGTTGTAGTCGGTGTGTTCACCGATCAGGTTGACCCGGCCGGGCGCCGCCCACACCCCGGTGGGGGCGGCGCCGAAGATCGACTCGAACTCGTCTCTCACGTTCTCTGCTCTCCCGCAGGGTCGCTACCGCTACTTGGCGTTGAACTTGGCGAGCGTGAAGGCCCAGGCGTCGGCCACGATGGCGTCCAGCTCGGGGCGCTCGGGCGTCCAACCGAGGGCTTGGTGGGCGCGCTCGGCGGAGGCGACCAGGACGGCCGGGTCGCCGGGGCGGCGCTCGGTGGTGACCACCGGGATCTCCCGGCCGGTGACCCGCTTGACCGACTCGATCACCTCGCGGACCGAGAAGCCGCTGCCGTTGCCCAGGTTGCAGATCAGGTGCTCGCCCGGCTTGGCGGCCGTCAGCGCCAGCAGGTGCGCCTCGGCCAGGTCGGCGACGTGGATGTAGTCGCGGATGCAGGTGCCGTCCGGGGTCGGGTAGTCCTCGCCGAAGACCGAGATGTGCGGGCGCTGGCCCAGCGCGGCCTGGAAGACCAGCGGGATCAGGTGCGACTCGGGGTCGTGCCGCTCGCCGTAGGCGCCGTAGGCACCGGCCACGTTGAAGTAGCGCAGGCTGACGGCGGCCAGGCCGTGGGCGATCGCCTCACTGGTGATCAGGTGGTCGACGGCGAGCTTGGTGGCGCCGTAGCAGTTGGTCGGCGAGGTGCGGGCGGTCTCGGCGATCGGGGTGACCTCCGGCTCGCCGTACACGGCGGCGGTGGAGGAGAAGACCAGCTTGCGGACGCCCGTCTTGCGCATCGCGCTGACCAGCTCCAGCGAGCCGGCCACGTTGTTGCGCCAGTACTTCTCCGGGTCCGCGACCGACTCGCCGACCTGCGAGGAGGCGGCGAAGTGCAGCACGGCCTCGAAGGCGCCGCCGTCCAGCACCTCGGCGGCGTCCTGGACCCGGCCCTGGACGAACTCGGCGCCGGCCGGCACACCCTCGCGGAAGCCGGTGGACAGGTCGTCCAGCACGGTCACCTGGTGTCCCGCCTCCAGCAGGTGTGCGGCGACCACGCTGCCGACGTAGCCGGCACCGCCGGTGACCAGGTACTTGCTCATGTTGCGACCTCCCGCAGGCGCTGCGCCGCCGCCTCGGGCGACACATCGTTGACGAACGCGTCCATGCCGGATTCGACACCGGCGAGGAACTTCAGCTTGCCTACCGTACGTCGGATCGTGAACAGCTCCAGATGCAGTGCCAGCTCGGCACCGCCCCTGCGGGGCGCCTGGTGCCAGGCGGCGATGTAGGGGGTGGGGGGCGGCAGCTGGTCCGGGGCCTCGGCGCCCGTGCCGAAGAGCCGGTCGAAGCGGCGCAGCAGCTCCAGGTAGAGGCGCGGGAACTCGGCCCGCTCGGCCTCGTTCAGCGCGGTCAGCGCGGGCACCCGGCGGTTCGGGTAGAGGTGCGCCTCGTACGGCCAGCGGGCGGCGAACGGGACGAAGGCCGTCCAGTGCTCGCCGGCCAGCACCACCCGGACGGGGTCGGCCAGCTCGGCCGCCAGCAGGTCCTCGAAGAGGTTGCGGCCGGTGCGGGCGCGGTGCTCGTTCGCCTGGGTGATCATCTTGACGGTGCGCGGGGTGGTGAAGGGGAAGGCGTAGATCTGGCCGTGCGGGTGAGCCAGCGTCACCCCGATCTCGGCGCCGCGGTTCTCGAAGCAGAAGACCTGGTCGACGTCGGGCAGCGAGCCCAGCTCGGCGGTGCGGTCGGTCCACGCGTCCAGCACCAGGCGGACCTTGGCCTCGTCGAGCCCCGCGAACGAGGCGCGGTGGTCGGCGGTGAAACAGACCACCTCGCAGCGACCGACACCGGGTCGGGCCAGGTGCAGGGTGGGCGACTCGGCGGACGGGTCGGCGGACGGCGCGGTGGACGGCGGCTGGCCGGCCGCCGCCCCTCCCGTCGCCTCGACGTAGGCGGCGGCGTCGGCGGCGAGCGAGGGGAAGCGGTTCTCGAAGACCACCACGTCGTAGTCGGCGGCGGGGATCTCGCTGAGGCGGTCGCCCTGGCTGGGGCAGAGCGGGCACTCGTCGGCCGGCGGGTGGTAGGTGCGGGCCTGGCGGTGCGCGGCCACGGTGACCCAGTCGCCGAGCACGGGGTCGCGGCGGATCTCGGCGAGGCTCGCGGTCGGCTCCAGCGGACGCCGGTCACGGACGTCGCGCAGCGCCGACTCGTCCCGGTCGTAGTAGATCAGCTCGCGGCCGTCCGCCAGCTTGGTCGTGGTCTTCCGCACAGTCTCCGCCCTCGCTGTGGCTATTCGCCGTTCAATGCTTCACACATAATCAAACATTACTCATCAGCAGTCAACAGATCGGGACGCAGATCGGCGTGCCAGGACACGGCGCGACCAAGAAAGATGAGAAGGGCCCGGCGGGCGGGCGCTGTTCGCGGGCCGGCCGGGGGCACACCGAACACCGCTTGGGCCGTGTCGAGCCCGCCCGGGTCCCCGTCGGGCACCCCTCCGGGGACGCGCCGGACGCTCAGGGCGGGGCTACTCGCCGCCCAACCGGGCCAGCAGTCCGGTGCGGTCCGCGACGGCCGCCGCCTCCAGCCGGGTGCGGGCGCCCAGCTTCATCAGCACCCGCTGCACATGCGTGCGCGCCGTGCTCGGGGCGATCCCCATGCCGGCCGCGATCTCCTGGGTGTCCTGGCCCTCGGCGATCCGGGCCAGCACCTGGACCTCCCGACGGGTCAGCGAGCCGAGCAGCCGCAGCGCCTCGTCGTCGGGCTCGTGCACCGGGTGCAGCAACCGCTCGAAGGCCGCCTGGAGCACCTCCACCGCGACCGCCGCCTCGCCGGCCCTGGCCCGGGTGATGGCGCGGTCCACCACGTCGATCCGCTCGTCGCTGCGGACGTAGCCGGCCGCGCCCGCCGCGAAGGCGTTGGCCACCCCCCGCAGGTCGTCCACCGGGCCGAGCACCACCACCGCCACCTCGGGCCGCTCCTGGCGCAGCCGGCGCACCGGCGCGAACGCCCCCGGGGCTCCCGGCCGGGCCACACCGAGCAGGCAGACCTCCGGGCGGCGCTGGGCGGCCAGCTCGGGCCCGGCCGCCGTCGGGCAGCCCACCGCCAGCACTCGGTGACCGCGCACCTGCAGCGCCGCCGCCAGCGCCTCGGCCAGCAATCGGTGATCGTCGACCACGACGAGCCGCACGCCCAAAGGGGCCCTCCCCCGTACCCTGCGCGGAGCCGAACCCGCGCGATGCGTACCGGCCGTACGCCACAGCACTGTTGACGCCCCATCACAGCGCATCGCGGACCTGTTCGCCAGATCTCGGCGGGTCGGATGATGACCGCTCAAGGCAGTGGCAGGAGGATAACGAAAAAGGCCCCCGCCGTGATGGCGAGGACCTTCTCTGATGGAGCCCCCATGCGGAATCGAACCGCAGACCTTCTCCTTACCATGGAGACGCTCTACCGACTGAGCTATAGGGGCGAACCGGTCGAACGAGGAAGACATTACATGGTCATCGGCGGGATTGGGAAATCGGTGCCTGCCCGGATTCACGCGCCCTGCGGCGCGGGGCGCGCCGAGCCGGCCGGCCGGACATGGGCGGCGGACCCGGGCTGCTGACCTGGGCGGCGGACCTGTGCTGCGGAGGGCTGCCGCGCCTCCGGCCACCCCGGTCGACTGGCCTACTGGCGCGCCCGGGCCCACCTCGCAGGACCTCCGCTCACATGGCCGGGCCCCCGCTCAGCGGGCTGGCGGCCCGGCGGCCACGGCGGCCGGCGGGGAGCTGATCACCCGTCAGGTCGAGTCCGCCGGTCTCCGGCAGGAGCAGCAGGCAGAGCACCGAGGCCACCCCGAGCCCGGCCAGATACCAGCCGACCGGCGTCGCCGTCCCGTACGTGGCCGTGAGCCTGGTCGCCAGCAGCGGTGCCGTCCCCCCGCCCACCACGCCACCGAGGTTGTAGGTGAGCGCGGCGCCGGTGTAGCGCACCCGGGTCGGAAAGAGCTCCGGCAGGTAGGCCCCCACCGGCCCGAGCAGCAACCCGATCAGCAGGGCGGAGGCGACCAGCGCGAACAGCACCAGGACCGGCCGCAGGCTCTGCAGCAGCGGGAAGAAGAGCAGCGACCAGGCGACCGCCACCGTGGTGGCCGCCAGGACCGTTCGTCGCCGCCCCCAGCGGTCGGACCCGCCCGAGCTGAACCAGACCGCCAGCGCGCCGGCCGGGGCGGCGAGCAGTTGCAGGGTGAGCATCATCGTCCGGTCCAGTCCCAGTTGACCGGTCGCGTAGGCCAGGGCGTAGGTGTTGGTCAGATAGAAGAGCGCGTACCCGAAGGAGAGCGCGCCACCACCCAGCAGGACGGTCCGCCAGTGCTCGCGCAGCACCGCCAGCACGGGCACCGCGTGCGGGGCCGCCGACCCACCGTCGGCCCCCTCGCCTCCGGTGGCATCCGTGGCACCCGTGGAGTCTGCGGCGTCCGCGACGTCCGCGGCACGGGCCGTCGCCACGGCCGCGACCTCGGCGAAGACCGGGGTCTCCGCGATCCGCAGCCGGACGAAGAGCCCGACGCCGACCAGCAGCAGCGAGCCGAGGAACGGCAACCGCCACCCCCACCCCGCGAACTGGCTCTCGCTGAGCCGGGCCGAGAGCACCAGGAAGACCGCGGTCGCCAGCACCGAGCCGGCACAGGGGCCGAGTTGCAGGTATCCGGCGTACCGGCCACGGCGGCGCACCGGCGCGTACTCCGCGAGCAGCAGCGCCGCGCCGCCCCACTCGCCCCCCAGCCCGAACCCCTGGCAGAACCTCAACAGCACCAGGATCACCGGGGCCCAGACGCCCAACCGCCCGTACCCGGGCAGCACCCCGACCGCCGCCGTCGACAGCCCCATCATCAGCAGCGACGCCACCAGCACGGCCTTGCGGCCCACCCGATCCCCGAAGTGACCGAACACCACCGCCCCGACCGGCCTGGCCACGAACGCCACCGCATAGACCGAGAAGGCCGCGAGCAGCGCGTTGACCGGAGTGAGCACCGGGAAGAACTCACGCCCGAAGACCAGGGCCGCCGCCATCCCGTACAAGAAGAAGTCATAGAACTCGACCGCCGTCCCGACGAAGGCGGCAACCGCCACCCGCCCCAGGCCCTCGCCACTGCCGAGGTCCGGGGCGCCCTGATCCGACGCACCTGACGCCATGTCAATCGCCATACGTCGACGATGCCGGGCGGACCGGGCACCGCGCAGCCGCCAGTCGAGTGACGGGGGCGCACGCCGTTCGTATACGCCCCGGGGTGGTGCGCGGCGATGATTTGTACACCACCCGCCACCGAACGCTATGCTCCGACCACTCACCGTGCCCGCCGGAAACCGGCGGGAATCGCTCCCGATTCGGAGGCCTCATGGGTGGATTCCAGGTCCGGCCCGAGGAGTTGACCGGCGCCGGCCAGTGCGCGCAGGCGATCGCCACGCGCATCCCCGGCCAGAGCGAGCAGCTCACCCCCGCCGGCGCCGCGGCCGCCACCCGGCTCGTGGGCTGGCGCACGGCCGCCGCGCTGCGGGCCTGCGGCGACTCCTGGCGGGCCCTGCTGACTTCCCTGGCGGGCGAGTTGGACGCCCAGGGGAAGCGCCTGGCCACCACCGCACAGCAGTACCGCGACGGCGAGGTCACCGCCGTGGACGCGCTCGGCGCACCGCCGACGCCCCTGCCCGGCCTGCCCGGCCCGCGGCACGCCGCCGACCCCTTCGCCACCCACCCGGCCGGCCGCTGATGGAGCTCGCCGCCCTGCGGGAGGCCGACCCGCTGCTGCTGCCGGACTGTGCCGAGGCCTACGAGCAGTTGGCCGCCGCGTTCCAACAGCACGTCGACGAATGGCAGTCCGGCGTCCACGACCGCACCACCCGCTCCGGCTGGCTCGGCACCGCCGCCGATGCCTGCCGCGCCTCGCTCCAGCAGACCGACGACCGCCTGATCGCCGCCCGCACCGAACTGCGGCGGATCGGCGCCTGCCTGCGGGCCGGCGCCGACGCCCTGCAACTCACCCAGGCCGAGCTGACCTCCGCGCTGGCCGACGCCCGGGCCGCCGGAGTGACCGTCGACGCCGACGGATCGGCCCCACTGGACCCCGCCGAGGCGACCGCCGAACGCCACGACCCCGACGCCCGGGCCCGGCACGGCGAACTGAGCCAGCGCGTCCGTACCGTCCTCGACCGGGCCGACGCGCTCGACCAGGCCCTGGCCGACCAGCTCACCGGCTTCACCCGCGCCGCCACCGACGGCTCCGGCCTCACCGACCGCAGCTTCGCCCCCGACCCGTACACCCCTGCCCCACTCTCCCCCCAGATCACCGCCCCCGACTTCCTACGCAACGCCGTCCCACCCCCGTCCGCCTCCCCCGCCACCGTCGCCGCGTGGTGGCGCTCCCTCCCTGCGGACCAGCAGCAGCGCCTCATCACCACCCGCCCCGACCTGATCGGCAACCGAGACGGCCTCCCCGCCACCGCCCGCGACCAGGCCAACCGCCTGCTGCTCCAGCGCTACCTCACCGACTTCGCCGCCCGCAGCTGGCGATCCGTCACCGACCAACTCAAGCTCGACGGCTTCCGCGCCATCCAGGACCGCCTCGACCGCAGCCCGGCCACCCCACCCGTGCTGCTCTACGGCATCTCCGGCGAGGGCCAGGGCCGCGGCATCCTCTCCTTCGGCAACCCGGACACGGCGAGCAACGTGAGCGCGTACGTCCCAGGGCTGGGGACGGAGCTGCGGTCCGTGGGCGGGAAGGACGGGGACCGGGCGTTCAACGTGTGGTCTGCCGCCCACACCGCGGATCCGACGCGGACCACGGCCTCCATGGTCTGGCTCGGCTACGACCCGCCTCCGGGGGTCGACAAGTTCGACCCGCAGACCCTCGCGGTCATGGGCAAGTCTCGTGCCAGTGCCGGCGCCGAGACCTACGACCGGTTCATGGCCGGCCTGCGGGCCAGTCACGAAGGCCCGCCGGCCCACTTGACCGCGCTGGGCCACAGTTACGGCTCACTGACCGTCGGTCTGGCCGGCCAACGCTCCGGCGGCACGGGCGCGGACGAGATGATCCTGATCGGCAGTCCGGGGACCGGTGCCCAGCAGGCGGCGCAGCTGGGCGTTGGCGCCGGTCACGTCTGGGTCGGCGCGGCCGACAACGATCCGGTGACCTACCTGCCCGATCCGCTGAAGGAGGCAGTCGGCGACCACGAGCAGCGGTGGTTCGGCAGGGATCCGGCGAGCGCGGAGTTCGGGGCTCACCGATTCGAGGTGGCTGACGGACCATCAGGGAGCTTCCGGGCCCACTCGAACTACCTGGACCCCAGCGGCGGGAACTCGTTGTACAACATCGGGCAGATCATCTCCGGCCATCCGGACCGAACGCAGCCTCAGGTTCCGCGATGAGGTCCCGCCTGCCTGCCGCTCTGCTCCTCTCGGTACTGGCCGTGCTGCCCGTCACGGCCTGCCGACAGACCTCCCCCAAGGTGACCACCGCCATGATGAGCCCCGACGAAGCCCGAAACAGGCTGCACGCACTTCTTGATGACACCTTTGCCGCCGTCGCTCCCCCTCTCCGGTTCAGAGAGGGCTGGCCCACCACCACTGAGAACGACGCGCCAAGCGGAACGGCCAACGTAGCCCTCGATCGCTACGTCATGACCAAGGTCTCGTCCGCGAAGTACGGCGCCCTGCTCGGTCTGGTGGAACGCCACTGGAAGGAGCGCGGCTACACGATCGAGAGCGTGAACGCGGACGCGCGCATGCCTGCCATCTACGCCAGGGCGTCCGACGGAGCCGCGCTCAACCTTCGGGTCGGCTACCCCGGCAACATCACCATCACCGCCGCCGTCACCCCCATCCCCCTCACCCCCGTCCCCTTCGGCCCCGAGCCCCCACAGCCCACCCTCGCCAACGGCAACCCGGACATCCTGCCGACCACTGACGACCCGTTCTGGTCCAACTGAGCAATTCGCGCACGCGCGCCGGAGTTGCCTGTGCGTCGTCGGCGGGTGCTTTGGTCACGCGCAGATCCAGGACCCGAATCCGCCCCGCATTGACACCCACGTCACCGGGCCACCACCGCCACATCCCAGCAGCCGCGAGCCGTACACCGTCAGGTAGTCCACCTCGCCATCCAGGCCGCGCGCGGACGCGAACCGCGCCAGCGCGGGCTCGTCGGTGAACGCGTACAACCAGCGCACCCCGGCCGCATCCGCAGCCAGCAGCTCACCGCTCCCGGTCGGCGCCAGCAACAACGCCTCGCGCAACTCCGCCACCAGCGACGGACCGTCAACCTGCCCCACGTGCAGCGCCGCCAGACGCTCGGTCGACCCCACCGGTGACGGCCTAACCCGAAGTCGGGTGCAGCACTGAAAGCCACCAAGTAGCGGATGCCCGCCCCGTATCGGGGCGGGCATCCGCTACTTGGTGGCGAGATCCACGCAGGCCGGTTTGTCGGCGACTCAGCCCTGCGGCGGGTTGGACGGGCCGGACGGCGGCGCCTGCTGGTACGGGTTGCCCGGCGCCGGCTGCGGCGGGTAGACCGGCTGGCCGGAGCCGGAGCCGGGGCCGAAGGCCGGCGGCTGGGGGGTGCCGTAGCCCGGGGGCTGCTGGTACGTCGGGTAGCCGTCCGGGGCGGCGGGGGGCGGCGGCGGGGTGGAGCGCTTGCGGCGGACCAGGAAGACCACCACGCCGGCCACGACGAGGACGACGACCACGCCACCGATGATGAGCGGCAGGCTGCTGCTGGAGGACTTGGCGACGGCGGTCGTGGTGCTCGCCGGGGCCGACTTGCTGCCGGCGGCCGGGGCGCTCGGGTTGGCGGCGGCACCCGAGGAGGCGGCGCCAGGGGCCGAGGCCGGGGCGGACGGCTTGACGTCGATGCCGGCGGCGATCAGCGGGTTCACGTCGGCCGGGCCGGGGTCGCCGGTGTAGTGAATGGAGTTGCGGGGGCTGATGTTGCCGAAGCCGATGTACGGGGAGTGGTTGCTCCCGTCGGTGGGCTTATTGGCCGTGTTGATCATGACGCGGAGGATCTGGTTACCGGTCCAACTGGGGTGGACCTGCCAGAGGATGGCCGCAGCGGCAGCGGTGAGCGCGGTGGCGTCGGAGGTGCCATGGCCCTTGCAGTAACCGGTGGGGTCCGTGCAGGCACCGTAGATGTCGATACCCGGGGCGGCAAGCGCGATCTGCGGCCCGAACTCCGACTCGGCCGTGTTCGTCCCGGTCTGGTCGAACGCAGCGATGGCTGCGACGCCTGCGGCTGCCGATGGGTACATCAGGGGATTTCCAGCTTGGGCACTGTTGCCTGCCCCCGCGACGATCAGGACCCCCTTCCCGATGGCGTAGTCAACTGCCTTCTGGAGCGCGGCAATATCGGACGGCGTCAGCGAGTCAGCCGCAATGGCCTGCGAGATGTTGATTACCTTGGCGCCTTGATCGACCGCATAGTCGATCCCATCGTCCATCTGCTTGAGCGAAGCGGACGGGCCGATAGCTGTACTCGGGATGTCGTTCGTGTTGATCTTGATTGGCAGCACCTTGGCCCCGGGAGCCAGGCCGGTTGCTCCCATACCGTTGAAGCTCTTGCCAGAAGCCGCGATCATGCTGGCCAGGGCCGTCCCGTGACCGACCGGGTCCACGTTGACCCCACCCGGTAGGCCGCTGAGGTCCTTTCCAGGGAGAACCTGGCCGACAAGGTCCGGGAGGTCGGCCTTGACCCCGCTGTCGATCAGCGCGACGGTAACGCCGGCGCCGGTACTGGTCTTCCAGACCTCGGGCATGTGCAACGCGTCCAGGTGCCACTCATCACCTCGCGGCGTGTCAGCTCCCTGGGCCGCCGAAGCGAACCCACCCGCCAAACACGTCGTCAGTGCCAGCAGCGCGGCGACCCGCCGCACCCCCGTGCCAGATCGCCGCATCACGTTCTCCTCATCGCCATGGTTGCCGAACGGCTGAACAGAACTGCCCGGCCACCGGGACTGACCCAGTGGCCGGGCAGACGTCCGATCCTTACCCAATCACGTCCGGGTTGCTGCCCGGGGTACCGCCCACCCACGTCTCCTCGTCCTCGACGAGGTAGTCGGCGCGGTTGCGGCGGTCCTTCTTGCGCTTGCCGGCCTGGCCCATGCCACCGGGCATCATGCCGCTGTGACCGGCCGCACCGCCCTCACCCTCGGCACTGGCAGCGGCACGGGCCCGAAGGCCGCTGCCGCCCGGGGTGAACTCGCCTTCGGCGCCCGGTCCGCGGCTGCCGCCGACCTCGCCGCCCTCAGCCGAGACCAGGCCACGGTTGCGGCCGATGCCACCGCCGACGCCACCACGACCGCCACCGACACCGCCACGACCACCGCCGAAGCCGCCACCGCCGCCGCCCATGCCGCCCGCCGCACCACGGCCGCCGACGCCGGCCCCGCCCTCCTCGGCGCCGATCGCGTTGGCGCCGAGCTGGCTGCGGCCCGAGACCGCGCCGGGGCCGCCGACGCCACCGGAGATGCCTTCGTCGAGGTTGGGTGTGCCGGTGCCGGTGAGACCGCCGTAGGGGCGCGAGCCGCCGGGGTAACTGCCACCGGGGTAGCTACCGCCGGGGTAACTACCGCCGGGGTAACTGCCACCGGGGTAACTACCGCCGGGGTAACTACCGCCCGGCAGGCCACCGAAGCCACCCGGACCGCCGACGTTGCCGCCGCCGGGGCCGCCCTGAGGCGGCGGTCCGCCAGGGACGGTGCCCTGGGGTGGCAGGGTCGGCGGCGGGACGACGTGGTCGATACCGGTGCTGGGCGGCACGACCGGGTTGGTGATCGGCGGGGCCTGGATCGGCGGGGGCGTCGGTCCCGTCACCGGCGGCGGGACGGGGTACCGGATCGGCGGGGCCTGGATCGGCGGGGGCGTCGGTCCCCCGTGGACCGGCGGCGGCGGGCCGGGCTGGACCGGAGCGTTGCGCACCGGGCCGGGCCCGGTAGGCGGCTTGTAGGTGCCGCCACCGCGGTAGGACGAACCCCCACCACCGCCGCCACCGTAACTGACGCCCTGCTCCCCACCGACGCTCTGCCCAGGCGGCGGCGGCCCCATCACCGAAGTCGGCGTCGGCGGAAACAGCGGCGGCGTCAGCGCCTTCAGCTGCGACGTCGACTCGTCGTACGCGCTCGCCAGGCTGGTCATCGCGGCCACGGCGTCCTGGTGGTCCGTGTCGACCTTCGCCTGCGCGGCCTGTGCCTCCTGGGTCGTCACATAGGTCGGATCCAGCATCTTGCGCTGCGCCTGCTCGGGCGGGCTGAGCGGCGGCCCCTGGCTGGCGTAGCGCGAGAGCGTGTCCAGCTCCGTGGTCGGCACCGGCGGCATCGCCTTCGTCGTGCCCAGCGCGGTGGCGGCGGCCTCCAGGGGAGGCGCCGCGGCCACGGCGTAGTCGGAGAGCTGGTTGGTCGCCGTGTTGAGCTTCCCGGCCCAGTCACGGAAGCTGTCAGCCGCGGCGCCGGTCCACTCCAGGTTCTGGACGTTGGTCTTCAGCTGCGCGCTGATCTCGGTCAGCGTGCTCGACGCACCGCGCAGCGCACCGCCACGGGTCGAGATGACGCCGGTGTCCGTGTTCATGACCATGTCGAGCAGTTCCTGGTGCGACTTGGCCGCGAACCAGTCGTGCGGGCCGTCGTCGACGGATGGGTTGGGCATCAGTTGCTCCCCGTGCCAGTGCCAGTACCAGTGCCGGTTCGGTTCCCCACGCAGTCCAACAGGCTCATCCGACGCCTCCGGTGCTGGTCCCCGAAGTGGTGGAGGTGGTGTTCGAGGCGGGCGTGGCCGTGGTGCCGCCCGCACCGGTGCGTCCGCCGGCCGCCGAGGTGTCAACGGTCACCGGGGCCACCACGCCGCCCTGCTGGACACCGTTGTTGTACTGGCTGTCCGTCTGGTTGCGGATGTTCCACAGGAGTGCGCGCTGCGAGTCGTCGACGTTCTGGTAGCCGCGGTTGTTGATGTCGATGGCGATGCTCATCGCCTCGATCTGGTCGGAGAGCGTCTGCGACAGCGTCTGCAGGTTGCTGTGCACGACGTTGTACGCGCCCAACAGGTCGCCCGATTGTGGGAACCCGGAGCCGAGGTGAGTCTGCTCCAGGGTCTGCTGCGCGATCTGGCCCGAGCTGGCGTTCGACGAGTCCAGCTGGGTGAGCATCTGGTCCACCTGGGACTTGAAGCCCTGCAGCGTGTGCAGTTCCGCCGTGACCTGAGCGGTCCCGACCTGAGCCACCAGGTCGCGGGCGTTCAGCGCCTGGATGTTCTTCGCACCCTGCGCGTTGTAGTAGCCGGGCGCGACCCCGCCGCCCCCATCTGCCGACATGAGCTCAACCACTGCGATACACCTCCCCCGTGCACGACCGGCCATCGCCGCCGTGCCGTAACACGTTCTCCACCTTCAACCGTCCCGCGCCCCTACGTGACCAACGCTCCGTGGCCGGACAGTAGCCGTCACGAAACATCCTACCGAGCGGGTCCGACGACATGGCAGGGGCCTTGGGACATCAGGTCGTTATTGGTACGGAGTTGTCACGTGGCACCCGCGCCACGCGGCAGCCGAACTGAGCGTTCGTCAGGGAACCGGGCCGCCGACCGGGGCGATACGCGGGTATGGCAGCTTTGACCGTTATGAGCAGCAGCACGGCCGACCGCACACCCTGGTGGGCCCGGGCGGCCCGGCCCGAGCGGCCGCGGCCGCCGTGGGCGCTGATGGTGCGCGCCGCCGTCGGGCTGGCGGTACCGCTCTTCGCGGGGCTGGCCTGCGGGCAGCTCGGGCTCGGGGTGTTCGCGGCGCTCGGGGCGATGCACGCGACGCTGAGCGACCGGTTGGAGCCGGGCTGGCTGCGGCTGCATCGGATCGGATCGGCGGTCGGCGCCTCGGCGGCCGGGATGGCGGTCGGCGGGGCGCTGCGACACTTCGACGCCGCGCCGCTGCTCACCGCCCTGGTCCTCACCCTGGTCGGCTTCGGCTCCGGCGCGCTCAGCGCCACCGGGCCGCGCGGGTCGGCGGCGGGGATGCTGCTGCTGGTGTCGGCCACGCTGGGCGGCGGCATGGCCGCGCCGCACCCGTGGTGGGCGGCGGCGCCGATGCTGCTGCTGGGCGCGGGGCTGGTGCTGCTGCTCGGGCTGCGCTACCAGCTGCGGCCCGCGACGGATCCGCGACGGCTGGCACTGGCGGCGGTGTACGAGGCGCTCGGCGAGCTGCTGGCAGCGCTCGGGACGCCGGACGGGGCGGCTGCCCGCCGAGTGCTGACGGCCCGGCTGAACCAGCTGCAGGACCTGCTGCCGGACCGTCAGCGGGAGGCCGCGCGACCATACCGGCCCAGGCCCAGGCCCAGACACTGGCACCGGCAGCAGGAGTCCGCGCGACTGCACCGGGCCTACGAGGCCGCGCTGGCGGCGAGCGAGGCGGCCACCGGGCTGCTCTGGGCCTGGCGCCCGGTGCCGCCCGAGGTCGCGGCGGTACCGACGACGCTCGCCCACCGGCTCATCCGGGCGCCGGCACGATCGGCGGAGCCCGGCAGCACGGCCGACTCCCGCGCCGCCGTCCCCGACTGGTCCCCCGACACCCCCGCCCGCCGAGCCCTGGACGCCGCCCTGCACACGGCGGCTGACGCCGTGGCGGACCGCCCGGTCGACCCGGCAACCGCAGTGCGCGCCGCCGTCGCGCCGCCGCCGGACCCGTGGCGACTGCGGGTGCGGCTGCGCTCACGGGCGGCCGCGCGGTACGGGGCACGGGTCGCGCTCTGCGTGGCGGTGGCCGAGGCGGTGACGGTGGGGCTGCCGCTGAACCGGGGCTACTGGGTGCCGATGACGGTGGCCTTCGTGCTCAAGCCGGACCTCGGCTCGGTCTTCCTGCGGGCGGTCAGCCGGGCGGTCGGCACGGTGATCGGGGTGACGCTGACGGCGGCGCTGCTGGCGGTGACCACCGAGCGCTGGCTGCTGGCCGCGGTCGCCGCGCTCTGCGTCGCGCTGCTGCCGTACGCGGCGGCCGCGCACTACGGGCTGAACACGGCGGTGATGACGCCGATGGCGCTGGTGCTGGTGCAGTTGGGCGGCCAGAGCGGGGTGGCGGAGGTCGGGCCGCGGGTGCTGGACTCGGTGCTGGCCAGCGTGATCGTGTTGGTCTTCGGCTACCTGCTGTGGCCCGAACGGGCACCGCACCGGATCGAGCCGCGGATCGTGGCCGCGACCGGGACCCTCGGTGCGTACCTGCTCTCGGTGACGGACGCCGGGCCGACGATCGGACCCGCCGCGAACGACCACCTCGAGACGAAGGTCCCGTCCCAGGTCTGGCTGCGCCGCACCGCCTACCGCGCCCTGGCCGACGCGCGGCAGGAGGTGCGGCACGGGCTGACCGAGCCGCCGCCGGCCGGGCGGCAGGCCGAGGCCTGGCTGCCCGCGACGGCGGCGCTCGAGCGGCTCGGCGGCGCGGTCGCCGCCTACGCGGCGCAGCTGCGGTACGGCGGTCGACGCCCCGAACCCGAGGAGGTGGCGCGGGTGCTGGCCGCGCTGGAGCAACTGGCGGCGGCCGCCCGGGCGCACCGCCCACCGGACGGCCGGGCCGAGCGGCCGCCCGGCCCGCACAACCCGGCGCGCAGCGCGCTCACCCAGGCGGCCGGGGAGTTGGAGCAGTTGCTGACCTGAGGAACCGTCAGGAGAAGTCCTCGGCCAGCTCCATCCAGCTCAGCTCCAGCTCCTCCTTCTCCTCCCGGACCTTGCGCAGCTGCGCGTCCAGCTCGGCGACCTTGGCGAAGTCGGCGGCGTGCTCGGCCATCTGACCGTGCAGCTTGGCCTCCTCCTTGTCGAGCTTGGCGATCTGGCGCTCGATCCGCTGCAGTTCCTTCTTCGCCGCCCGGGTGTCCCCCACGGCCTTCACCGGGATGGCCGCGGCGGCCGGCACGGCGGCGGCCACCACGGCGGCGCGGCGCTCCAGGTACTCGTCCACGCCGTTCGGCAGCATCCGCATCCGGCGGTCGCCGAGCAGCGCCTGGACCGTGTCGGTGGTGCGCTCGATGAAGAAGCGGTCGTGGCTGATCACGATCATCGAGCCGGGCCAGCCGTCGAGCAGGTCCTCCAGCTGGTTGAGCGTCTCGATGTCCAGGTCGTTGGTCGGCTCGTCCAGGAAGAGCACGTTGGGCTCGTCCATCAGCAGCCGCAGCAGCTGCAGGCGGCGCCGCTCACCACCGGACAGGTCGCCGACCGGGGTCCACTGCTTGTCCTTGCCGAAGCCGAACTGCTCGCAGAGCTGGCCCGCGCTCATCTCCCGGCCCTTGCCGAGGTCGACCCGGCCGCGCACCTGCTCGACGGCCTGCAGCACCCGGGTGGTGGGCTCGAGCTCGGCGATCTCCTGGGAGAGGTAGGCCAGCCGCACCGTCTTTCCGACCTTGACCACGCCGGACGCGGGCTGCACGTCGCCCTGCGTGGCGTAGGCGGCCTGCATGGCGCGCAGCAGCGAGGTCTTGCCGGCACCGTTGACGCCGAGCAGACCGATCCGGTCGCCGGGGCCGAGGTTCCAGGTCAGGTGCTCCAGCAGCAGCTTGTCACCGGCCTTGACCGTGACGTCCTCCAGCTCGAAGACGGTCCGGCCCAGGCGCGCGTTGGCGAACTTCATCAGCTCGCTGCGGTCGCGCGGCTCCGGCACGTCGGCGATCAGCGCGTTGGCCGCCTCGATCCGGTAGCGCGGCTTGGCGGTCCGGGCGGGGGCGCCGCGGCGCAGCCAGGCCAGCTCCTTGCGGGCCAGGTTCTGCCGCTTCTGCTCCTCGGTGGCCTCGATCCGGGAGCGCTCGGCGCGCGCGAAGACGTAGTCGGAGTAGCCGCCCTCGTACTCGCGGACCTCGCCCTGCTGCACATCCCACATCCGGGTGCAGACCTGGTCCAGGAACCAGCGGTCGTGGGTCACGCAGACCAGCGCCGAGCGGCGGTTCTGCAGGTGCTGGGCCAGCCAGGCGATGCCCTCGACGTCGAGGTGGTTGGTGGGCTCGTCCAGCACGATCAGGTCGGGCTCGCCGAGCAGCAGCTTGGCCAGCGCGATCCGGCGCCGCTCGCCACCGGAGAGCGGGCCGATCACGGTGTCCAGGCCGTCGGGGAAGCCGGGCAGGTCGAGGCCGCCGAAGAGGCCCTGGATGATGTCGCGGATCCGGGCGTCGCCGAGCCACTCGTGGTCGGCCCGGTCGGCGATCACCTCGTGCCGGATGGTGGCCTTCGGGTCGAGCGAGTCGTGCTGGGTGAGCACGGCCATCCGCAGCCCGCCGGAGTGGGTGATCCGCCCGGTGTCGGGCTCCTCCAGCTTGGCGAGCATCCGGATCAGCGTGGTCTTCCCGTCGCCGTTGCGTCCGACGACGCCGATCCGGTCCCCCTCGCTGACGCCGAGGCTGACCCCGTCCAGAAGGGCCCGGGTGCCGTAGACCTTCGTGACGGACTCGATGGTGGCGAGGTTGACGGCCACGTGTGCTGCGCTCCTGGGATGGACGGACTGGAGCCTCCAGCCTAGTCGGCGCGCCCGCGCTCCCCGTCGGCGCTGCCTCGCCCTCAGGCCCGGGCGACCACCCGGGCTCCGGGCACCGGGCCGTACGTGGCGTGCGCGGTGCGGCAGCTGGCGGAGGCGGTCAGCGCCGCGGCGACCGAGCCGGCCTCCACGGCGTCCTTGACCAGGAACGCGCAGGTCGGTCCGGACCCGGAGACCAGCGCGCCGAGCGCCCCGGCCGCCAGGCCCGCCGCCAGGCAGTCGGCCAGCGCGGGGCGCAGCGTGAGGGCGGCGGCCTGCAGGTCGTTGGCGAGCGCGGCGGCCAGCGCGACCGGGTCGCCCTCGGCCAGCGCGGCCAGCAGCGCCGGGTCGGCGTCGGGGGTCGGCACGTCCTGCTCGCTCGAGCCGGTGCCGGCCGCCTCGCGCAGCCGGTCGCACTCGCGGAAGACGGCGGGGGTGGAGAGGCCGCCGTCGGCCACCGCGAAGACCCAGTGGAAGGTGCCGCCGACCGCCAGCGGCTCCAGCAGCTCGCCCCGGCCACGGCCGAGTGCGGCGCCGCCGAGCAGCGCGAACGGCACGTCGGAGCCCAGCTCGGCGGCCAGCTCGAGCAGTTCGGGCAGCGGGGTGCCCAGGCCCCAGAGCGCGTCGCAGGCGACCAGCGCGGCCGCCCCGTCGGCGCTGCCGCCGGCCATGCCGCCGGCCACCGGGATGGCCTTGGTGATGTGCAGCGCGACGTTCGGCTCGATCCCGTGGTGCGCGGCCAGCAGGCGGGCGGCGCGGGCGGCCAGGTTGGTGTCGTCCAGCGGGACCTGGTCGGCGTCCGGCCCTTCGCAGGTCAGGCTGACCCCGACGCCCTGACGGGCCGTCACCTCGTCGCCCAGCGCGACCGCGAAGAAGACGTTGGCCAGGTCGTGGAAGCCGTCACCGCGCAGGCCGCCGACGCCGAGCTGGACGTTGACCTTCGCGGGAACCCGGACGCCGACCTCGGAGTGTGGAGTCACAGCACCGGTCCCTTCGGCTTGTGCTCGGCGATGGCGGCGAACTGCTCGACCGTCAGCATCTCGCCGCGCAGCGTGTGGTCGATGCCGGCGGCGGCGATCGCCTGCTCGGCGGCGGCCGGCGAGCCGGCCCAGCCGGCCAGCGCGGCGCGCAGCGTCTTGCGGCGCTGGGCGAAGGCGGCGTCCACCACCTGGAAGACCTCGGTCCGGGTCGCCGTGGTGACCGGCGGCTGCCGGCGGACCAGCGAGACCAGGCCCGAGTCGACGTTGGGCGCGGGCCAGAAGACGTTGCGTCCGATCGCGCCGGCCCGCTTGACCTCGGCGTACCAGTTGGCCTTGACCGAGGGCACCCCGTAGACCTTGTTGCCGGGCTTGGCGGCCAGCCGGTCGGCGACCTCGGACTGCACCATCACCAGGGTGCGCTCGATGCTGGGGAAGGTGGCCAGCATGTGCAGCAGCACCGGGACGGCGACGTTGTACGGCAGGTTGGCCACCAGCGCGGTGGGCGCGGGGCCCGGCAGCTCGGCGACCTCCATGGCGTCGCTCAGCACCAGGTCGAAGACGCCCGCCTTGTCCGGCATCCGGGCGGCGACGGTGGCCGGCAGGTGCTGGGCGAGCAGCGGGTCGATCTCGACGGCGGTGACGTGCGCGGCCACCTCCAGCAGCGCCAGGGTGAGCGAGCCGAGCCCGGGGCCGACCTCCACCACGGCGTCCTCGGGCGTCACCCCGGCGGCCCGGACGATCCGGCGCACGGTGTTGGCGTCGATCACGAAGTTCTGGCCGCGCTGCTTGGTCGGGCGGACCCCGAAGGCGGCGGCCAGCTCCCGGATGTCGGAGGCGCCGAGCAGGTGACTGTCAGGGGTGGGGTCGGTGGTGCTCACCGGGTAAGGCTACAAGCCGTACTCAGTACCCGAAGGCACGCGCGGTGTTCGCCGCGATCGCGCTGCTCAGCTCCTCCTCCGCCAGCCCCAGGGTCTGCGCCATCGAGCGCACCGTGACCGGGATCAGGTACGGCGCGTTCGGGCGCCCCCGGTAGGGGTGCGGGGTGAGGAAGGGCGCGTCGGTCTCCACCAGCACCCGGTCCAGCGGGGTGACGGCCAGCGCGTCGCGCAGGGGCTGGTTGGCCTTGAAGGTGACCGGGCCGGCGAACGAGAGGTACCAGCCGTGCTCGGCGCAGACCTCGGCCATCGCCGCGTCGCCGGAGTAGCAGTGGAAGACGGTCCGCTCCGGGGCGCCCTCGGCCAGCAGCACCTCGATCACGTCCTGGTGCGCGTCCCGGTCGTGGATCACCAGGGCCTTGCCGTGCCGCTTGGCGATCTCGATGTGCCGGCGGAACGACTCCTGCTGGATGTCCACGCCCTCGGGCCCGGTGCGGAAGTAGTCGAGCCCGGTCTCGCCGACCGCCTTGACCTGCGGCAGCGCGGCCAGCCGGTCGATCTCGGCCAGCGCCTCGTCCAGCGCCTTCGACCCGCCCGGGGTGCGCCGCTGACCTGACCAGCCGTCAGGGTCGCCGAGCACCAGCCGCGGCGCCTCGTTGGGGTGCAGCGCGACCGCCGCGTGCACCTGCTCGAACTCGGCGGCCAGCGCGGCGGCCCAGCGCGAACCCGGCAGGTCGCAGCCGACCTGGACCACCGTGGTCACTCCCACCGAGGCGGCCGTGGCGAGCGCCTCGGCCGGGGTGCCGGACTGCATGTCCAGGTGGGTGTGCGAATCGGCCACCGCCACCGCGAGCGGCGCGGGCGGCGGAGGCGGGGTGGAGCGGTCGTCCTTGGCAGCCATGGTCCAGAAGCCTAGCGGCGCGCCGCGCGGGCCCGTCCGGCGAGACGGGCCCGCGCCGAGCGACCGTGGCACAACCGGCGGCGCACTACGGCTTGGCGCCCTACGGCTTCGGCAGCCAGAGCTGGTACCAGTGCTCCCTGGTCCGCAGCTCCTGTGGCTGCGGCGGGTCGGCGGGCTCGGCGTGCGCGGCGAATCCGGGCGAGTGGTGCCACAGGCTCTCGGCCGTGCGGATCCGCCCTGGCTGCATGATCCGGACCGTGTGCCCGCCGCAGCCGGGGCAGGTCGGCTGCAGCAGCGGCGAGGGCACTCGCACACCGTTGGCGTAGTACTGGACCACGGTGTGCCCGTCCTTCGCCTGGTGGTGCTCGATGTCGTACGCCTGCTCCCAGCCGTAGCCGCAGTTGAGGCAGGCGAAGGAGTAGGCCTCCTGGACCATCTCCCCGCCCCGCTGGAGTCGGCCCACGTGCGCGGCGGCCATGCCGCCGGGTCCGGGGCGGGTGGCCCGCCCGGACTCCTCCGGGGCCGACGTGAGGCCGGTCAGCGGAGTGCCACCGACAGGGCTACCGATTGTCTCGCTCATCGCGGTCTCCCAGCGCCCGCCGGACGTTCGTCCGGTTCGGGTCTTTCCATCCGATGGAATGCCCAAGCGCCCGAACCCGATGCCCGGCTTGCCGAGACTTGGCCCGGACTTGGGGATCCCTGTACGAAGAGCCTGTGAAACCCCAGCTCAGCAGGGGTTTAGCAGGCCTCCGCTTTACCTTTTCAGGGGCTGCGGGGCGTACGCCCCGACCCGTCGGACCGCTGCCGCCGACCGCGCGCACCGGCGTGCGCGGTGCTGCCCATCACTCCACCGTACGCGCCTGCGGCTGCTTGGGCGAGGGACAGTTCAGCTGCCTTGACCAGGGATGATCACGGAGCGTGCTTGACCGCCACGACCGCGTCGAACACCTCGCGCTTGGGCAGCCCGAGAGCGAGCGCGACGGCCGCGATCGCCTCCTTGCGGCGCTCGCCGGCCGCCTCCCTGGCGGCCACCCGCTCGGCCAGCTCGGCCGGGGTGAGCTGGGCGGGCGCGGCGGGCGGGGCGCCGGCCACCACCACGGTGATCTCGCCGCGCACCCCCTCGGCGGCCCAGGCGGCCAGCTCGCCGAGCGGGCCGCGCTTGACCTCCTCGTAGGTCTTGGTCAGCTCGCGGCAGACGGCGGCGGGCCGCTCGGCGCCGAAGGCGTCGGCCATCGCCGACAGCGTCTCGGCGATCCGGTGCGGGGCCTCGAAGAAGACCATGGTGCGCGGCTCGGCGGCGATCTCGGCCAGCGCCCGGGAGCGGTCGCCGGCCTTGCGCGGCAGGAAGCCCTCGAAGGTGAAGCGGTCCACCGGCAGCGCGGAGAGCGCCAGCGCGGTGAGCACGGCGGAGGGCCCCGGCACGGCGGTGACCTTGATGCCGGCCTCGACGGCGGCGGCCACCAGGCGGTAGCCGGGGTCGGAGACCGAGGGCATCCCGGCGTCGGTCACCAGCAGCACCCGGGAGCCGCCGGTCAGCGCCTCGACCAGCTCGGGGGTGCGGCCCACCTCGTTGCCCTCGAAGTAGGAGAGCACCCGCCCCGCCGGGGTGACGCCGAGCGCCTGGGTGAGCCGGCGCAGCCGCCGGGTGTCCTCGGCCGCGATCACGTCCGCCGAGGCGAGCTCGGTGAGCAGCCGGGGCGGAGCGTCCGCGACGTCGCCGATGGGGGTTCCTGCCAACACGAGTACACCTGTCACGGGCACATCCTGTCAGGGAGTACCGGAGGACCCCAAAGACAGAATCCGAAGAAGAAAAGTGACGAACCGGGCAGCTTACGAGGGAGGGGTCCGGCTTTTCGGCCCCGCCCCTACGATGTGCGGGTGAATGGCGAGACGGCGGCAGAGACGGCGGTGGTAGAGACCATCGCGGACACCCCGGGCGGCACCGACCTGGGCGGCGAGGCCGGCGGGCTCGACCCCGCCGGCATACCGGCGCCCCGGGCGGGCGACGGCTGGCTGCGCCGGCTGGCCGCGCTCGGCTACCAGGCGCCGAGCCAGGTTCCCGTGGCCGAGCGTCTCGTTCCGCCGATGCCGGACGGCCCCGGGGTGACCCCGGCCGTGGTGGCGCCCTCGCCGCTGCTGCTGCGGGCCGGCATCCGGCTGCCCGCGGGCCTGTGGACCTGGCTCTGCCGCTGGTCCGGCTGGCTGGGCCCGCTGGCGGTGGCACTCTTCGGCGGCCTGCTGCGGTTCTGGAACCTGGGCAGCCCGGGCGCGATCATCTTCGACGAGACGTACTACGCCAAGGACGCCTACGCGCTCTGGCGGGGCGGCTACGAGACCTCCTGGCCGGACAGCGCGAACACCCAGATCGTCCAGCCGCACCAGGTGATCCCGTACCAGGCCGACCCCGCCTTCGTGGTCCACCCGCCGGTCGGCAAGTGGATCATCGGGATGGGCGAGCAGCTCTTCGGGATGCACCCGTTCGGCTGGCGGTTCATGGTCGCGGTGCTCGGCACCCTCTCGATCCTGATGATCGCGCGGATCGCCCGCCGGCTCTTCCGCTCCACCCTGCTGGGCTGCGTGGCCGGCCTGCTGCTCTCGGTGGACGGGCTGCACTTCGTGATGAGCCGCACCTCGCTGCTCGACCTGGTCGTGATGTTCTGGATCCTGGCCGCCTTCGGGTTCCTGCTGCTCGACCGCGACCACACCCGGGCCAGGATCGCCCGCCGGCTCACCGAACTGCCCGATGGCGCGCTGGCCGACGCCGCGCTCGCCCACCGGATGCGACTGGGCCTGCGCCCCTACCGGCTGGCCGCCGGCGTCTGCGTGGGCCTGAGCTGCTCCACCAAGTGGAGCGGGATGTACGTGGCGGCCTTCTTCGGCCTGCTGACCGTCTTCTGGGACCTGGGCGCCCGCAAGCTCGCCGGGGCCCGCCGCCCGTACTGGTCCACCCTGATCCGCGACGGCCTGCCCGCCTTCGCCTCGATCGTGCTGGTCTCGCTGGTCGTCTACGTCGGTTCCTGGTCCGGCTGGCTGGCCAGCAGTTCCGCACCGGGCAAGGGCGGCTACGGCCGGGACTGGGCGGTGGGCCGCCACGGCCTGTCCTCCGAGTTCGTCTCGCTGCCGCTGCTCGGCAAGGTCAAGATGCCCTTCCAGGTGGACATGACCTGGGTGCCGGGGAGCCTGCGGGCGCTCTGGCACTACCACTCGCAGATGTACAACTTCAACATCGGCCTCTCCACGCCACACCTGTACCAGTCCAACCCGTGGAGCTGGCTGGTGCTGGGGCGGCCGGTCTCCTTCTACTACGAGTCGCCGCACCTGGGGCAGAGCGGCTGCAAGGCCACCGAGTGCGCCTCCGAGGTGCTCGCGATCGGCACCCCGGTGCTCTGGTGGGCCGGCGTGGTGGCGCTGGTGTACTGCCTGTACCGGTGGGTGCTGCGGCGCGACTGGCGGGCCGGCGCGGTGCTGTGCGGGCTGGGCGCGGGGTACCTGCCCTGGTTCGAGTACCAGCACCGGACCATCTTCCTGTTCTACGCGGTGGCCTTCGTGCCGTTCCTGGTCCTGGCGGTCACCATGATGATCGGCGCGATGATCGGGCCGGCCACGGCGGTCTACGAACGCCGGCTCGCGGGGGGCGCGGGGGCCGGACTGCTGGTGCTCGCGGTGCTCTGGAACTTCCTCTACTTCTATCCGCTGTACACCGGCCAGGTGATCCCGATGGACGACTGGCGCTCCCGGATGTGGTTCACCAGCTGGATCTGACCGGTGATCCGCACGCCTGTGCGCAGCTGGGAGGTGTGTACCAGCTCTGTCACGAGGGGCCTGGGTGGATGAGAGTGCGCTGAATGGCGGCTTACCCTGGGTTGCCCGGTTTCGGCCGGTCACCCAGTCCTCGTCGTCTTCCAGGGGGAGCACCACCATGCGTCAGGGCGCGAAGACCGCCATCGTCAGCGTTGCCGCCGCCGCCATGCTCGCGGCCGGCGGTTACGGTGCGTACTCGTTGGTCGGCTCGGGCAGCAAGTCCCCCGCGGCCGCGCCCAAGCCACGCACCGTCGTCGCCGAGCCACCGTCGGCCGATCTGGCTGCCAGTGGCGCCAAGAGCTTCCTGGCCGCCTGGTCCAGCGGCGACCTGCAGGGAGCTGCCAAGCTGACCGACGACCCGCAGAGCGCGCTGGCCGCGCTGACCGCGTTCCAGCAGCAGGTGAAGCCGAGCGCGGTGACGCTGACCCCGGGCACGCCGACCACCCCCGCCGCGTTCGCCTCGGCCACCGCGCAGCCCTCCGGCGCCGCCACCGCGAAGCCCTCCACCGCTGCCTCGGCCGGCGCGTCCGCCTCGCCCTCGGCATCGGCCTCGGCGGGGCCGACCGGGGTGCTGCTCAACTTCAAGTCGCACGTCGAGTTCGCCGGCACCACCAACACCTGGGACTACACCGGGTTCCTGGGCGTGGTGAAGATGAGCGACGGGACGGCCGCGGTGCACTGGGCGCCGACCGTGATCAACCCGCACCTCGGGCCCGGCGAGCAGATCGTCACCCAGCCGGTCTACAACCCGCCGACCAAGATCACCGACCGCAACGGCCAGTCGCTGGCGAACTTCCCCTCGCTGAGCCAGATCCTGCTGAACTTCCAGCAGAACCCGCCCGCCGTGAACCCGGCCGACGCCGGCAGTGGCGTGGCGATCGTCAACCCGGCGGGCAAGGGCAAGCCCGAGCCGCTCTTCACGGTCACCGACCCCAAGCCCGGCCAGCCGATCAAGCTGACCCTGGACGCGACCCTGGAGGCGGCCGCGCAGACGGCGGTCGACGAGCAGGCCGCCAAGCTCAAGCAGCCCGCGGCCATGGTCGCCATCGAGCCGAGCACCGGAAACATCCTGGCCGTCGCCAACTCCCCGGCGACCGGCTTCAACACCGCGCTGCAGGGCCAGACCGCGCCCGGCTCCACGATGAAGGTGATCACCGCCAGCGCACTGCTGGAGGCCGGGATCGACCCGAGCGCCACCATGCCCTGCCCGTCCAGCTACACCGTCGGCACGACGTACCACAACGACTTCAAGGACGACGAGCCCAACAACACGTTCATGCAGGACTTCACCGTCTCCTGCAACACCGCCTTCATCAAGCAGAGCACGACCACCCTGCAGTCCGGCCAGCTCGCCAAGCAGGCGGGGGACGTCTTCGGCATCGGGCTGAACTGGAAGATCGGCTTCCCCAGCTTCGACGGCTCGGTCCCGGGGCCGGGCCAGACCAAGGACGAGACGGCCGGTGAGTACTTCGGCCAGGGCAAGGACCTGATGAACCCGCTGACCATGGCCTCGGTCGCGGCCACCGTGGAGAGCGGCACGTTCAAGCAGCCGGTCCTGCTGGCGGGTCTGCCGCAGCTCCCGGCTGCCCGGCAGCTGTCGCCGGACACCCTGACCAAGCTGCGCTCGATGATGAACAGCGTCCTGACCAACCCGGCGGGCACCGCCTACAACGCGCTGCAGGGGGTCAGCGGCACCATCGGCGGCAAGACCGGCACCGCCGAGACCTCCAGCGACCCCAAGGCCCCCACCAACAGCTGGTTCACCGGCTACCGGGACAACCTGGCGGTCTCCGCCGAGGTGATCAACGGCGGCTTCGGCGCCGCCGCCGCAGTGCCCGCGGCGGCCGAGGTGCTCAAGGTCGGCAACAACGGCTGAGTCGTCCGGAGATGACGGTGGGCCCGGTCAGGCAGTTGCCTGACCGGGCCCACAGCCGTCTCTCACTGACCGTAGACCGCCGCCACGTTGTCCTGCGGCGGGTGCGCCGCGCCGGCCGGCCCGGCGGCGAAGGCCCGCAGCAGGTTCTCGGTCACCTTCTGGGTCAGCGCCCCCGCCTTCGCGTCCATCGCGTGGTCGGCCCCCGAACGGCCGTCACCGCTGGCGTCCAGCGCCTCCACCCAGCGCATGGTGCCGCTGGCGAACACCCCGGCCCCACTGGGCGCGCGGTAGAAGGCGGTGTCGCTGAAGCTCTTGCGCCCCTCGCAGACCACCGGCGAGTGCGCCAGGATCTCGATCGGCCGGGGCGTGTCGAAGCCGGTGTTCACCCGGTCGTACTCCACCCCCACCAGGTGCGGGAAGCTGTCGCCCGCCTGCACTCCGGTCCCCGCGAAGAGCCAGTGCCCCGGGTCGCCCACCACGTAGGGCGCGTCCACCGGGTAGCCGTCGTAGATCACCCCGAGCATCGAGCTCTCCGGGTCCGCGTGCGGGGCCGCCCGGTAGTCGTTGGTCGGCAGACCGGTCTGCTGGAAGCCTGGATCCTGCTTGTACGAGTCCTTGTAGCAGACCACCTGGCGGTCGGCGCCGGTCGGCGAGGGCTCGTAACGGACCCGGCGGAAGCAGCAGTTGGCGCCCAGGATGGCCAGGTTGGTCCCGGCGTCCCGGGCCGCGACCACGTTGGCGCGCTGCTCGGGCGACCAGTACTCGTCGTGACCCGGTGAGAGCACCGCGAGCGCGCCCTTGAGCAGGCCCGGCTGCCCGGCCAGGTCGGTGCTGGTGGCGTACGCCAGCGGCAGGCCCAGCTTCTCGGCCAGCGCGATCAGCGGCGTCTCGTAGACCATGAAGAGCCCGGCGCCGTCGTACTCGTGGTACGGACGGTCGTGGGAGACCACCAGCGAGCGGGTCGCGTAGGCGCCGTTCTCGCCGTTGTAGAGGTTGTAGCCGCCCCAGGTGTTGTAGGCCTGCCAGGTGGCGGTCGCGTTCACCACCACCAGCTTCCCGGCGGTGCTCGCCGAGCGGACGGTGACCGGCACGTACCGCTGGCCGGCACCGCCGGCCGCGTCCAGCCGCAGCAGGTAGCTGCCCTCGGGCCAGCCGGCGGTGTCCACGGTGGTGGTCTTCGACCAGTCGGTGCTGATCATCCGGGTGTGCGGATCGAGGGCGGCCGCCGACTGGGTGCTGCCGGGCAGCTGGTCCGACTGCCAGACCAGGCGGCCCCGGGCACCGCCGTACCAGCCCATCCGGTAGGCCGAGACCTTGAAGGTCGACGCGGTGGTGGAGACGTGCAGGCCGAAGCTCTCGCCGGGCAGCACGCTCGTCCGGTCGGCCCAGCCCTCGATCGCCCGGTCGGGCCCCGCGGTGCCGATCCGCCAGTCGGCGTTGCCGGGCTTGGCGTTCTCCTGCTGCGGAACGGCGCTGCTCCCGGCGCCCGAGGAGGGTATCGAGCCGCCGCCCGCCGTGGCCGCCACCGCGGCCTGCCGCAGGCCTGCGGAGCCGCCCGTCCCGCAGGCCGTCAGCCCCACCCCGGCCGCCGCCGCGCCCGCCAGGCCGAGGAACCGCCGTCGGCCGGTGCCTGGCCGCTGCCCGTCCGACGGGTCGTCAACTGCCTGCTGCTCGGCCATCCGGGTGCCTCCTGACGTCTGGGCTGGGCGGCTCGAGGCGCCCTCACTGGTCGTCAGCGCCCGGCTACCGGAGTGCCGCGACGCCTTCGCTCTCCACCGTACGGGTGCTGTATGAAGGCCGCCCGGTCCACGAGCGGGCGGCCAACCGGGGCCAGATGGCCAGCACGGCGGGCAGCGCGAGATAGCCGAACCGCCCGGCGGGCGCCAGCATGAAGGCCACCGTGAGCCCGGCGGCCAGCAGGTCGGCGGCGGCCACCGCGGTGGCCGGCGGGCGCAGCAGCAGCCAGCCCGCCACCACGAGGCCGCCCAGCACCAGCAGCACGATCGAGATGGTGTGCCCCACCGGGCCGAGGTCGGCCAGCACCTTGCCGGGCAGCGGGCTGCCGGCCGGGGTGCGCACCGAGGTCAGGCCGAGCGGGAAGCGGATCACCTGGTCCAGGAAGTCCTGCGGCCGCTGCAGCGCGAACGGCACGATCACCGCGACGCCGGCCAGCGCGGCGGTCAGCGCGGCGCGGCCGGCCGGGCGCCGGCCGTACAGCCGCCAGAGCAGCAGCGCGGCCACCGGCAGCGCCGGCCAGGCGGTCCACTTGAGGGTGCAGGCCAGCGCGAGCACCAGCCCGGCGCCGATCGTGCGGCCGCGGGCGGCCAGCGCCATCGCCAGGCAGCAGACGCCGATCAGCGGCAGGTCCACCCCTCCGACGGCCAGCATCAGCGCGACCAGCGGCGAGCCGGTGAGCACCCCGAGCGGCAGCAGCGGCGAGTGCCTGCGGGTGGGGCGCAGCAGCCGCCAGCTGACGGTCAGGCAGCTCAGGAAGCTGAGGGCGAACCAGATCCGGGCGTCGCCCAGCACCCGGGTGAACTCGTTGCCCGAGCCGAGCACCGCGCGCGGCAGCCCGAACAGCGCCATGGCCGGCAGGTACGGGTTGAAGTCGGTGACCTTCACCGGATGCGGCAGGTACGGGGTGCCGGTGTGCAGCAGCAGTTGGGCGGAACGCTCGACCACCATCACCTCGGACTGGTGCTGGCCGTTGGCGGCCAGCAGCCCGAGCGGCAGCAGCACCGCGCCCAGCAGCGCCACGACGGCGGCGACCCGGCCCGCGTAGCGGCGTGGCAGGGTGACCACGGCCAGCCCGGCAAGCAGGTAGGCGGGGGCCGCCACCTCGCCCCAGAGCCGCTGGTTGCCCAGGTCGGAGACCAGCGGGAAGGCGCCGGCCCAACCGGCCGCGATCAGGCAGCCGAGCAGGTGAACGCTGCGCCGAGCGCCCAGCCGCATCGCCAGCACGGCCAACCGCTGACCGCGCCCGGCCGAAGCCGACGGACCGTCGGGGCGTTGCCGCGGCATCCCGGCGCGCGGCTCGCCACCGGCCGGCCCGACGACGGGCCCCAGGTGCGCGGCCTCGGGCCGGGCCCGGCGACCTGCCTGCTGACCGCCGGGGTGCCCGACGGGCCGGCTGTCCTGCGCCGGGCGGCCGCGCCGGACACCGAACCGGCCGCGGCTGCGCGGGGCGCCGGACGAGCGGGTGGTCACCATGGGTGAAGGTTATTTGGGCGCCGCCGCCCGTGTCGTCAGACTGCAGGGGCTAGCCAGAACCCGATCGATCGGTTAGGGCGTCAGCCCTGCGGCGTGAGCTCGGATCGCGGGGCCACAGCGGTGTACTCCAGTCGGGAGTGCCGGATCCCGTACCCGAGGTAGCAGGCCGCCGCGAGCAGCAGCGCGACGCCGAAGAAGACGAAGGTCAGCGGCTGCAGGCCGCGAATCAGGTAGATGCAGAAGGCCACGCTGAGTAGCGGGGTGACGGGGTATCCGGGGACCTTGAAGCCGCGGCGCAGCTCCGGGCTGCGCCGGCGCAGCACGATGACGCCCAGTGAGACCACCGTGAAGGCGACCAGCGTCCCCAGGGAGGTCAGGTCGGTCAGGATGTCCAGCGGCACGAAGGCGGCCAGCGCGGCGACCGCGACGCCGACCACCACCGTGTTCCAGACCGGCGTGCCGGTGCGCGGCGAGACCTCGGCGAAGCGGGCGGGCAGCATCCCGTCACGCCCCATCGAGTAGAGGATCCGGGTCTGACCGTAGATCACCACCAGCGTGACGCTGAAGATCGAGACGATCGCACCGAGCGCGAACAGCAGCGCCGGCCAGGTCTGCCCGGTGAGGTCCTGCAGGATCTGCGCGAGCCCGGCCTCCTGCCCGCCGAAGCGCTGCCAGGGCTGGGCACCGATCGCGGCGACGGCCACCAGGACGTAGAGCAGGGTGACCACCACCAGCGAGATGATGATCGCCAGCGGCAGCGTGCGGCGCGGGTCGCGGACCTCCTCGCCCGCCGTGGAGACGGCGTCCAGGCCGATGAACGAGAAGAAGATGCCGGAGGCCGCGGTGCCCACCCCGGACCAGCCCAGCGGCATGAAGTCGTGCAGGTTGCCGGAGCGGTAGCCGGTCAGCCCGACCGCGACGAAGAGCAGCAGCACCGCGATCTTGATCGCCACCATGGCCGCGTTCACCTTGGCGCTCTCGCTGACCCCGCGCACCAGCAGCAGGCAGACCAGCGCCACCAGCACCACGGCCGGCAGGTTGACGTAGCCGCCGTCGCCGGGCGGCTGGGCCAGCCAGGCCGGGATGCCGAAGCCGAAGGCCAGCTCGCAGAACTTGTTCAAGTACTGCCCCCAGCTGACCGCGATCGCCGAGGCGGAGACGCCGTACTCCAGCAGCAGGCAGACCCCGACCCCGAAGGCGGTGGCCTCGCCGAGGGTGGCGTAGGCGTAGCTGTAGGAGGAGCCGGCCACCGGGATCGCCGAGGCCAGCTCGGCGTAGCAGAGCGCGGTCAGGCCTGCGGTGACGGCGGCCAGCAGGAAGGAGAGCACCACGGCCGGGCCGGCCTCGGGGACGGCCGAGGAGAGCACGAAGAAGATGCCGGTTCCGACGGTGGCCCCGATGCCGATCGCGGAGAGCTGCCAGAGCCCGATCGAGCGGCGCAGCCGGCCCGGGTCGCCGCTGCCGGCGCTCTCGGCTATCAGGGTCTCGACCGGCTTGCGCCGCAGCAGGCGGCTGCTCAGGGAGGTGGTGCTCGGCACGACGGGGAACTTTCTGCAGATTTCGACGATCAGCGCATAAATATACACATCATCGGATAATCGCGGTCACTGGCTCCCGCTAGCTCTTCCCCGCCAGCACCGCCTGCATCACCGACTTGGCGATCGGTGCGGCCAGCTTGCCGCCGCTCACATCGGTCGCCGCGCTGTCCGCGATCACCACCGCGACGGCCACCGGCGGCACGCCCGAGGAACCGGTCGGCTTGGCCCAGGAGATGAACCAGGCGTACGGCGTGCCGGTGTTGTCCACCCCGTGCTGGGCGGTGCCGGTCTTGCCGCCGACCACCGCACCGGGGATCCGGGCGTTGCCGCCGGTGCCGTTCTGCACCACGTCGGTCATCAGCTGCTGCAGCTGCCCCGCCACCGAGGGGCTCATCGCCTGCTTGTAGACCTGCGGCTTCATCAGCTGGACGGTGCTTCCGTCGGACTTCGTCAACTTGTCCACAAGCTGGGGATACATCACCGTGCCGTTGTCGGCCACGCCCGCCGCGACCATCGCCATCACCAGCGGGGTGGCGGCGGTGTCGAACTGGCCGATCGAGGAGAGTGCGAGCTGGGACTGGTCCATCCGGGTGTCGAAGTTGCTGCGTGCCGCGCGCACCGGGATGTCCAGCTTCGGGTCGTTGAAGCCGAAGTTCTGCGCCATCCCCACCATCTCGTCCAGCCCGGTCTGCACGCCCAGGTAGCCCATGACGCTGTTGCAGGAGAGCGTCATCGCGGTGTCCAGGTCGAGGTTGGCCTGGTCGCACGAACTGGTGTCGTTGACCAGCGTGGTGGTGGTGCCGGGCAGCACGTAGGGGTAGGGCGTGCCGGTGGGGGCGTTGATGTCGGTGACCACCCCGTTCGCCAGCGCGGCCGCGGCGGTGACCACCTTGAAGGTGGAGCCGGGCGGGTAGGTCTGGCGCAGCGCCCGGTTGAGCATCGGCTGGTCGGTGTCGGCCTGCAGCTTGGTCCAGGCGTTCTGGTCCGCGGTCGAGGAGCCGGCGAAGCTGCCCGGGTCGTAGGACGGGGTGCTGGCCAGCGCGAGGATCCGCCCGGTGCTCGGCTCGATCGCCGCCACCGCGCCCTTCTGGTTGCCCAGGCCCTGCATCGCGGCCTGCTGGGCGGCCTTGTCGATGGTGGTGTGGACGTCGCCGCCGGGGTTCTGCTTGCGGGTGATCTCGTTCCAGACCGCCCAGCCGGACAGCCGGTTGTCGGTGCCGGCCAGGATGCCGTCCTCGATGCCCTCCAGCTGGGTGTTGCCGTAGATCTGCGAGGAGAAGCCGGTGACGGCGGCGTAGCCCGGTCCGTCGGTGTAGGTGCGCTTGTAGTCGAACCGGCCGCCGGTGGCCGCCGAGCCGGTCACCGGGTCGCCGCCGGCCAGGATGTTGCCGCGCGGCTGGTCGTAACGTTGGATCGCCTTGCGCTGGTTGGCCGGGTTGTTGTCGTAGCCCTTGGCCTGGAAGACCTGGATCCGGGTGGCCTGGGCGGCCAGCAGCAGGATCAGCACCAGGCAGAACAGCCCGGCCCGGCGCCCGGTGGTGGACATCCCGGGCAACCCCTGCGGGCCGTTGCCCCTGGGCTTGCGGGCCTTCGGCTGCTTGCGGGTCATCGGGTCTCCCCCTCCGGCGCCGGCCTGCGGGCCGTGTCACTGAGTCGCACCAGCAGCGCCACGATGATCCAGTTGGTCACCACCGAGGAACCGCCCTGCGCGATGAACGGCAGCGTCGCCCCGGTCAGCGGGATCAGGTCGAGCACGCCGCCGGCCACCACGAAGACCTGTAGGCCGATGATGGTGGCCAGACCGATCGCGAGCAGCCGCCCGAACGGGTCGCGCAGCGCGATCCCGGCCCGGTAGCCGCGGGAGACCAGCAGCAGGTAGAGCAGCAGCAGCGCCACCATGCCGACCAGCCCGAGCTCCTCGCCGATGGTGGCGAGGATGAAGTCGGACTTGGCCGCGAAACCGATCAGGATCGAGTGGCCCAGCCCGAGCCCGGTGCCCAGCACCCCGCCCCAGGCGAAGGCGAAGAGCGACTGCGCGATCTGGTTGGCGCCCTGCCCGGCGGCGACCGAGGCGAGCGGGTGCAGCCACTGGTCGACCCGGGCGTGTACGTGCGGCGACAGCCAGCCGACCATCACCACGCCCGCGGCGGCCAGCACCAGACCGATCGCGATCCAGCTGATCCGGGCGGTGGCCACGTAGAGCATCACCACGAAGATGCCGAAGTACAGCAGCGACATCCCGAGGTCGGTCTCCAGCACCAGGACCCCGATGAAGGCCGCCCAGACCAGCAGCACCGGCCCGAGCACCCGGCCCGGCGGCAAGGTGAAGCGCCAGATCCGACGCCCCGTCAACGCCAGCGCGCCGCGGTGCGCGGACAGGTAGGCTGCGAAGAAGATCACCAGCAGGATCTTGGCGAACTCGCCCGGCTGGATGGAGAAGGGCCCGATGGTGATCCAGATCCGCGAGCCGTACACCGCCGGGAAGAAGATCGGCACCACCAGCAGCACCAGCGCCACCAACGCCCCGCTGTAGGCGTAGCGCCGCAGGATCCGGTAGTCGCGCAGCAGCACGATCACGGCCACGCAGAGCGCCACCCCGAGGGTCGACCAGAGCAGTTGGGTCGGCGCCGCGTGGCTGCTCGGGGTGGCCCGGTCCAGCCGGTAGATGACGACCAGTCCGATGCCGTTGAGCAGCACCGCGATCGGCAGCAGCAGCGGGTCGGCGTACCGCGCCCGCCAGCGGATCACCCCGTGCGCGATCAGCGCCAGGCCGCCGAGCGCCGCGCCGTACTCGGCGGCGTCCGGCGGGACCTTGTCGTCGATGTTGACGCCGACCTCGATGTAGCCGAACACCGCGATCGCCACCGCGCAGAGCACCAGGGCGAGTTCGACGTTGCGTCCGGTGCTGGGCCGGGGCCCGGTGGGCCCACCACGGACGGCGGCGACTGCGGGTGTGGCCATGGGCGGACCGCGGCTCCTGTCTGGTGCTCGGGGCTATCACCGGACTCTGCTCCTCAGGCGGCGCACGGCACGGTCCCATCCGACTCGACGGGCATACTGGCGCCACGGTAGGACGATTAGCCATATTTATCGAGCTTCTGCGACGGTGTGTCCGCTTTTACCCCATGGGCCGCGAGCCCGCGAGCTCGGCGGTCCGTCAGCTCGGCGGTCCGTCAGCTCGGCGGTCCGTCAGCTCGGTGGTCCCTCAGCCCGTCAGCGGGTCGGCCCGACGGCAGGTCAGCCGCAGACGGCGTCCGGCCAGCGGTGCACGAGCAGCCCGGAGAGCATCTCGTGCAGCAACTCCCGGTGGCCCTCCGGGAGGCGGGCGAAGAAGGCCCGCTCGGCCCGCTCCGCCACCGCCTGGGCCTCGGCCAGGGTCTGCCGCCCGCCCGGCGTGAGGCCCAGGATGTAGCGGCGGCGGTCAGCCGGGTTGCGACGGCGCTCGACCGCGCCGGCCCGCTCCAGCTCGTCGATCAGCGAGACCACGGTGGTCGGGTCGAGGTTGATCACCTGGCTGAGGTCCTGCTGGGAGAGTTCGGCCCCGCCGGCCAGCGTGGCCAGCACCAGGAAGTCGCGGAGCTTGAAGCCGGCCGTCTGGAGTTCCCGGTCGACCTCCTCGGCGATCAGCAGCCCGGCCTTGTGCAGCAGCACGCCGGTGTGGCCGGCGAGCGGGAAGTCGCGGCGCGGGGTGCCGGCGGCCGCGTCGGAACTGGTCACGGGGGCGGTGCGGGCCATCGGGGATCTCCCAATCCATCGGGAGTCTTTGGACTCTTCAACTTTTCAAGAATCTATCATCGGGCCTGTTCATCACCAATGAATCGGGCGGCCGCCCGCAAGGAACCGGGCGGCCACCGAATCGGTTGCGGGTCGGGCTCAGTGACCCAGCTCGGCGCCGGCCAGCGCGCTCTCGTGCAGGTCCCGGGTGCGGATGAAGAGGAAGCCGGCCAGCGCGCCGGCGGCCGCCACCGCGCCACAGCCCACCAGCACGTCGGTCAGCCCGTGCACGAAGGCCGCGCGGGCCGCCGCCTGGACTGCTGCACGCAGCTGGGCCGGCACCGTGGCGGCCAGCTCCCGGCCGCCGCCGGCCGCCACCGCCTGCCCGGCCGCCTGGGCCTGCCCACCGAGCGCGGCTCCGGCGGCGGAGTGCGCGAAGGCGTCGGTCACCCGGTGCTGGAAGAGCGCGCCGAAGCCGGCGATCCCGATCGCGATGCCGACCTGCTGGAAGGTCTCGCCGATGCCGGCCGCCATCCCCGCCTTGGCCGGCTCGGCCACCCCGATCGCCAGCGAGGACCGGGGCGGGTTGAACATGCCCATCCCCAGGCCGGTCAGCAGCATGGCGGGCAGCAGCGCGGTCCAGTCACTGCCCGGCTCGACCAGGCCGACCAGGAAGAGCCCGGCCGACATCATGGTGATCGCGGTGCCGACCAGCAGCCGCGGCGAGACCGAGGCGGTCAGGCTGCCGGTGACCGCTGCGGCGACGAAGAGGGTCAGGGTCAGCGGCAGGAAACGCAGACCGGTGGCGAGCGGCGAGTAGCCCAGCACGTTCTGCATGTAGGAGACCTCCAGGAAGATCGCCGACATGCCGGCCGCGTTGCCGAGCAGGGTGGCCACCGAGATCCCGTTGAAGGTGCGGTTGCGGAACAGCCCGAGGTCGAGCATGGCCGCGGCGCCGAGCCGCCGCTCGATCAGGGTGAACAGCACCAGCAGCAGCACCGCCCCGGCGAACATGCCGAGCACCGCCGCACTGGTCCAGCCCAGCGCCTCGCCGCGCAGGAAGCCCAGCACCAGCAGCCCGAGCGCGGCGGAGAAGACCAGCAGGCCGGCCCAGTCCACCCGGTGCGCGGCGGGGTCGCGCGACTCGCCGATCCGCAGCGCGCCGAGCACCATCGCGACCAGCCCGATCGGGACGTTCACCAGGAAGATCCAGCGCCAGCCGACGCCGTCGGTGAGCGCGCCGCCGATCAGCGGCCCGAAGGCGATGGCCAGCCCGGAGACCCCGCCGAAGACGCCGAAGGCGAGCGCCCGGTCCTTGCCCCGGAACTCCTGCCCGATCAGCGCCGGGCCGACCGCGAAGAGCACCGCGGCACCGACCCCCTGGAGCCCGCGCGCCAGGTTCAGCAGCAGGATGTCCGGCGCCGCACCGCAGGCCAGCGAGGCCGCGATGAAGACGGCGAAGCCGATCCCGTAGATCCGCTTGCGACCCAGCCGGTCGGCCAGCGAGCCGCCGGTGAGCAGGAAGGCGGCCAGCGTCAGCGCGTAGGCGTCCAGCACCCACTGCAGGTCGGAGAAGCCGGCGTGCAGCGCGGTGCGCAGGTCCGGCAGCGCGACGTTCACCACGGTCAGGTCGAGCATCAGCATGAAGGTCGCGATCGAGACGATGCCGAGCGTCCACCACCGTCCGGCGGACTTGGCGGCCGGCGCGGTGGCGCCCGCCTCGATGACGGTCGGTGCGATGGACATCGGAAACCCCCAGCAGTCGATGCTTAGATCATCGAAAACTCGATGATTAGTGAAGCTAGTGATCCTGATTCCGACTGTCAATCCCTGTATGATCTGTACTCCCGACGATGGGCCACCCCGCAGCGACAACCGCCGCACATGCCGAAGGGCCGCCGATCGGTGATCGGCGGCCCTTCACCCGGCCCTCGACGGGTCGTGGCGGCTACTCGGTGCGGCGCCGGGACAGCGCGGCCGTGCCCGCCGCGGTCAGCAGGGCCAGCAGCGCGGCGACGGCGGGTGCGGCGAGCGGGTAGCGGACCTCGGCCCGCAGCGAGCCGGACACCAGCGCCCGCACCGCCACGTTCGCCGGCGAGAACGGCACCACCAGCACCAGCACCGAGAGGCCGAGCGCGGCCAGGATCCCGTACGAGCCGCGCAGCAGCACCGGACGGTGGCTCAGCGCCCCGACCGCCAGCCCGACCAGCACGCAGCAGACGGCCGCCAGCAGCCCGGCCAGCGCGGCCCTGGCCCACGACACCTCGCGCCCCGGGATGATCGTGGTGCGCCCGCAGACCAGCCAGATCGCCGCCACCGCCACGACCGCCAGCACCAGCCCGGCGATCAACGCGGCGGCCAGCGAGGCCAGTTGCACTCGGGCCGGACCGGCGGCCGCCACCCGGCAGGCCCGCGCCTGCGGCGGGTCGGCGGTCAGCGTGCAGCGCACGTACCAGGCGGTGATCGGCACCAGCAGGGCGGCCGCGTAGCCGAGGCAGTCCATCATCGGCTGGTCGCCCGAGACCCCCAGGCCAAGCACCAGCAGATAGCCGAGGAACGGCGGCAGCCAACGCTGGGAGCGCAGCAGCAGCTCGACCTGATAGCGGATCAGCGCGCTCACCGGGCAACCTCCGGTGCGTCGGCGGGCTCACTCACGGGCTTGCCCACCGGCGCACCGTCGATCTTGCTGACGTCCAGGATCCGCAGCTCGGCCGGGGCCGTGAGCAGTCGCCGCAGCAGCGCGTCCGACTGCCCGGCGGCCACCCGCAGCAGCACCGTGCCGTCCGGCCGGTCCTCCCGCTCGGGTGTGCCGGGCAGCCACTCGGGCAGCTCGCCCGCCGCGACCAGGACGCTCATCCGCTCGCGCGGCTCCTCGGCACCGGGCGGCTGAACCTCCGTCAGCCCGCCCTGCCGAAGCTGGAAGGCGCGGCTGGTCAGCCCGGCCAGCCGGTTCGGGTCATGGTCCACGAAGAGGACGACGCCGCCCGCCCCGGCCCGCTCCATCGCCGCCTCGTCCAGGGTGGTCCGGGCGGCCTGGTCGAGCCCGGTCCAGGCCTCGTCCAGCAGCAGCACGTCGGCCTCGGCGAGCAGCGCCTGGGCCACCGCGACCTTCTGGCAGGTGCCTTTGGAGAGCCGGGCGAGCGGGGTGCCGGCCCGATCGGTGATGCCGAAGCGGTCCAGCCAGAACTCCGCGCGGTCGGCCGCCACCGCGGTGCTCAGCCCGTGGATCCGGCCGAGATGGCGCAGATAGCCGGCCGGATCGAAGGGCAGCGCGGGCGGAAAGCGCTCGGGGACGTAGGCCCGGCGCCCGGCGACTCGCAACCGGCCCCGGCTCGGCGGCTCGATCCCGGCGACCAGCTTGAGCAGCGTCGACTTGCCGCTGCCGTTCACTCCCTCGATCCGCACCAGTACTCCGGGCTCCAGTGCCAGGCCCACCCCGCGCAGCACCCAGGGGCCCGAGCGCCCGTACCGTTTGCCGACCTCCGTCAGCCGCAGCGCTTCCATCCGGCCTCCCCCGAAAATTCGGTCGCGCCCGATCGGGACGGACCGCAGACTGCACCGGTGAACAGTGCGTCCGATCGTACGGCGAGTGTCCTGGTGTCCTGTGGCGAACAGCAGTTGGGGGTGGTGGGACCGTTCACCGTGGCGGGCCGGCCCCGCTGGCACGACGTGCAGCCGGTGGCCGAGCGGCTGACGGCGGTGCTGGGGGTGCCGACCGTGGTGCTGCGCCTGCTGGACGTCGAGGGCGGCGCCGACGGTCAGGGCGGGCTGGTGCGCTACCACGCGCAGGCCCTGCGCGAGCCGGTCACCGGTGCGCTGACCCGCCCCGCCACGGCGGACGAGTCGGCGCTGCTCGCGCCGCACCCGCGCCGCGCCGAGTACGCGACCGCCGCCGGGGTGCTGGCGGCGCTGGCCTGGGCCGAGCAGGCGCTGGCCGGGCTCGGCCGGCCGGCGGTCGGGCCGGTGGAGCAGGTGAAGACCTGGAACCTGGCCGGGCTGTTCCGGCTGCCCACCGCCACCGGGCCGGTCTGGCTGAAAACCGGGCGCCGGTTCGCGGTCGACGAGGCCGAGGTGATCGGGCTCTTCGCCGCGGTGGACCCGCGGTTCGTCCCGGCGGTGCTGGCCGCCGACCCGGCGCGGCGGCTGCTGCTGCTCGACCACGTCCCCGGCGCGGACTGCTGGGGCCCGTCGGCGGCGGTGGTCGAGGCCGCGGTGCCGCGGCTGGCCCGGGTCCAGGCGGCGCTGGCCGCGCGCCGGCCAGGCCGACCGCCCGGCGGGCTGCCGGACCGCTCGCCGCGCCTGCTGCCGGCCGCGCTCGAAGCACTCCTGAACGGCCCGACCGGGGCCGAGCTGACGCCGGACGAGCTGACCCGCGCCGGCCGGCTGCTCGACCGACTCCCCTCACTGGTCGACCGGTTGACGGCCTGCGGGCTACCGGAGACGGTGCTGCACGGGGACTTCCACCCCGGCAACTGGCGGGCGGCCGGGCCGGACTCGGTGGTGCTGGTCGACTTCGCCGACAGCTGCTACGGCCACCCGGCCCTCGACGGGCTGCGGCCCAAGAGCTTCACCTCCGCCGAGCGCTGGGGCCAGGCGGCCGAGGCCTGGTGCGCGGCCTGGCGGACCCTGGCCCCCGGCTGCGATCCGGTCACCGCCCTGCGCCTGGCCGAGCCGCTCGCCCACCTCGCCCACGCGGTGCGCTACCAGGAGTTCCTCGACGGGATCGAGCCCAGCGAGGAGCGCTACCACGCCGGCGATCCGGCCGCCGAGCTGCGCGCGGCACTGGCGGCCGCCGAGCAGCTCCGGTAGCCGCTACCGGGCGGCGGCCAGGTCGGCGTTGTCCTGCCAGGCGTAGAGCTGGTCGCCGTCCAGCGCCACCCGGTAACTCCCGCAGTGCGCGCCGGGCTTGGCCGCCATCCGGCCGGCCGGGAACCAGGTGGCGCTCAGCTTGACGGCGCCGGCCCCCGGCGCACCGCTGGCGCACCCGGCCGGCAGCACCCCGCCCGGCAGGTGGGCGCGCAGCAGGCGGTCGCCGCCGGTGGTCGACATCTTGTACCGGACGGCCGTCGCGCCGTCCGGCAGCCAGCGCGGCACCGAGGCCCGCGCCGTCTTCGCCTGGGCACCGGAGCTGTAGTTGGACTCCTCGATGTGCCGGCTCGCCAGCACGTCGCCGGCCATCGGCACCAGGGCGACACCCAGCACGCCGAGGCCGAGGACGGTCACGGTGACAGCGGCGACGGTGGCGGTCCTGGGCGGCATGAGCGGTCCTTCGGACGATGGGCTGATGGCTCCATCCTCCCGAGCGGGTGGGCGGCCCGCGTCGCTCCCGGGACGGAGAGCGCGTCTCCACCTTGGGGCGCAGCCTCTCAGCCTTGAGGCTGACCCGCCCGGCACCGGCCCCCGGTCATCCGGCGGGGCGCGCGACACGCCACCCGCTCGGCCGCCCGGGTCCACGCCTGGCGCCCCCGTTCCGGCTATCCATGGAAATGAGTACTAATCCGGACAATACGGACAGAGACTCAGGACTGAGGGAGCCCGCCGTGCACCTGACCCTGCCGCCCCGGCCACTGGTCATCGTCCCGGACACCTGCGGCCTGGTCGACGAGATCGAGGCCTACCTGGCCTCGCTGCCCGGTCCGACCCGGCCGCCCGCGCCGTACGTCTGCCCGAACATCTGCCGCTACGGCCAGGTGCTGCGGCCCTGGAACGCCGACCACCCGCTCCCCCGCCGCACCCTGCGCGACCGGCTGACCCGCCGCCCGGCCCGGCCCGCCCCGGTCAGTGCCGCCGACCACCTGCGCCTCACCTCGCGCTACCTGACCCAGTACGGCTGGCTGCAGGGCGCGATGTGGGATCCGGCGGGGCGGGTCTGCCTGCTCGGCGCGCAGGCCGCCGTGCTCGGCCACGGCTACGGCACCGCCAGCACCGTGCGGACCGCCCGAGCGCAGGTGATGGAGGTGCTGCACGCCACCGGACGGCCGGTCAGCTCGCCCGACGAGTACAACGACCGCCCGGACACCCGGCCCGCCGACGTCCACCGCCTACTGGAGCACGCGGCCCTGCGAGCCGCACGCCTTCGGCTCTGACCAACGATCACCCCTCCCGGTCCGGCCCCTGCGCCCGCAGCCGCCGCACCTGCTCCAGCGAGTCGCGCAGCTCGGTCAGCCAGCTGTCCGAGTGCTTCTGCACCAGCCGCACGCACCAGGCCAGCGCCTCGCTGCGACTGCGCGCCACACCGGCCTCCACCAGCGTGTCCAGCACCTGCCGCTCCGGCTGCCGCAGCCGGGTCATCACCGGCGCGGAGACCGTGGTGAACAGCCCCCGCACCCCGTCGCACTCGACCCCCCAGGACACCTTGCGCCCGTACCGGTGCTCAGCCTCCCGGGCCACCCCCATCCGCGCCTCCCGCGTACGCTCGCGGAACTCCGCGATCCGCCCCTCCACCGCGGCCCGCCGCTCGGCGTCCGACACCTCCGCCGCAAGCTCGGGCCCGGGAATCCGCCCGATCACGGTGATCTCCTCGCGGTCGACCGCGACCTCCGCGAGTTCGGTGAACAGACCTTCAGGCAGTCGTCCGCCGAACCAGCCGCGGACCGCCTCGAACTCCTTCTCTGTAATCATGTAATCAGTCTTACTCGCCACCTCGGCCACGGCAAGCGCCCGACAACGCGAAGAGTCCCGCCCGATCGGATCGATCGAGCGGAACCAGCGTCCGGCTATGAAGCCCGCGCCTGGCTGCCTCCCGGCAGGCCGAACATCTGTAGGCAAGGGGACAGCCCGCTGATCGAGACCGGGACGTATTGGTGCGTCTCCCAGCGCTCGCGGGCCAGCCTGAGCCGTCTCGTGGTCGTGGGTCGGCCACGGACCACGTGACGGTCGATGCCGTCGAGTTCGTAGCCGTGCCTCTGGGACACGGCGAACGAGGAGGTGTTGTCCTCGAAGGCGCCCGACGTCGCCTCCAGCGCGTTCAGGCCGGCGAAGGCCAGGTGCAGTACGGCGGCGCGCATCTCGGTGCCGATCCCTTGGCGCTGATACCGCGTGCCGAGCCAGGAGCCGGTGCTGACCTGCCGCAGCACGGCGAAGTCGCGGGCGGCGACGGTCTGCAGGCCGACGACCTGGCCGTTCTCGAAGACGGCCAGGGTCAGGGCCCAGTTGTCCGGGGACCAGGTCCCTCGGCGCAACCAGTGGTGCTGCACCACCGAGCGCGCCCGTTCCGCCGGCGGAAGGTCGGTCCACGGCACGAGGAAGGGCATCCGGTCCGGCTCGTGGATGCCTTCAGCCGCCAGGTTGGTCAGCTCGGCCAGCTCGTTGTCGCCGGGCAGTCGAAGTTCCAGGCGGGGCGGGTTCAGACGCAGTCCCAGCAGCGGCCAGTGATCAATCAGCATGCTCATTGTTGAAGACGCTGGCAGCTCCGGTCACCTGATTTCCGGTGCGCCTAGCTAGGGTTCGGCTTGAGGACCGCCGATGATCGATTCGTGACCGGGGGATGGCACGTGGAGCGTGAACAGCTCGCTGGGCTGCTCGGCGACCAGACCGAGGCGTGCGGTCCGGCATCCGATGCTCTGCTGGGAGGCGGCGATTTCGTCGTGTGGGACGGCTCGGTACCTGCCGGCTTATTGGCGCGGACCTACGCGGTGCGGCTGGAACGCACCCGGGCGAAGGGCATTGAGAAGCCGTTGCTGGCCTGCGCAGGCGTCAAGCAACGGGGGCGGTGACGTGGCGGAATCGGGTGCTGCGAGCTGGGCGATGCCGCCGACGCACCTGGCGGTCGAACACGAGCAAGTCGGCGAGCTCACAAGGCTGTTAGACGGCGGGGCGGACCCGAATGAGACGTGGTCGAACATGACGCTGCTGTTGCACGCCATCGACATCGAGGCGGACGGCTCCAAGCAGACTGGCGAGCCGCTGACAGCCGCCTGCACCGCAGTCCTGCTCGCCTACGGGGCGGATCCCCAGCTTCCTGGACCTGATGGAACCCTCCCGTTGTGGTTCGCCCGTCGATGCGGACACGAGCTCGCCGAGCGCTTGTTGACGGCGTGGGCTGCCCGGGCTTCCTGAGCGACTCCAAATCTGGAGGCGTGGGGAACTCGCCGGGCGGTACGGTGCGGCACATGACCGTGGACGCCGCCTCAGCGCAGCCGTTGTTGCTTCTGGACGTGGACGGGCCGCTGAACCCATACGCCGCGAAGCCTTCTCGCCGTCCGCGCGGGTACGAGACACACCGGCTGTTGACCCCTCGCTGGGTTGCCGCCGAGCGGCTGCGGCTGTCCGCCTGGGGCACACCGAACAAGCGGCCCAAGCCCTTGCGAGTCTGGCTGAACCCCGATCACGGTCCCGAACTGGCGTCGCTGCCTTTCGATCTGGTGTGGGCAACGACATGGGAGGAGGAGGCCAACGCCTACGTTGCTCCCGTCCTCGGCCTTCCCGAGCTGCCGGTCATCACCTGGTCCGCGCCCCGGCCCGAGCCGGACGGCGGGGTGTTCTGGAAGACCCCGGAGATCGTCGCCTGGGCGAGCGGGCGCCCGTTCGCCTGGTTGGACGACGAGATCACGCAGGCGGACCGGGACTGGGTCGCCGTCCACCATGCTGGTCCGGCCCTGCTGCACCGGGTCGATCCTCGGCTCGGACTGCTGCCGGAGGACTTCACGGTGCTGCACGCCTGGGCTTCGGGCCTGGCCGCCGGCGGAGGGGTCAGTTCCCGGTTGCCCACTCAGCAAGCCTGATCTTCACCTGGCAGTTGTGCTCCGCGTGCCAGATGACCTCGCCGGTCACTACGGCGCCGACGAGAGGAAGGGTGGCGTCGCGAGGCATGGCCGTGATCTCGGCAAGGCCGATCGCGTCCTGGAAGTCGTTGATGGAGATGAAGACACCGAAGGGCCTTCGACCGATGACCTCGCCGGTCACGTGGGTTCCAACAGGCAGAGCCTGACACGTCGCGGACCAGCCCGCCCGCGCCCGCGCTCCAGCTTCAACGCCGTCGTCAGGCCACGAGTACTCGTTCACCCTTCGATCATGCCAGAGTGCAAAGTCACCAGTGGGGGTGACCAGGCCGCCAACAGATACCGCGAAGATCGCTTCCCGCACACTCAGTGATCGTTTCCCGAAAGCGCGATCCGGCCTACGTGTTGGCTGCGTTCTGCCGCCACGGACGAAATGGTCGAGGACGTAGTGCGCGAGCCCTTCCGGCCAGAGGTACTAACCGTCGGTGAAGTCACGGCAGCTGTTGAGGGGCGAGCAGACCCTGCACCTCGACGAGCCCGTCCAGCCCCTGCACACTGTCCGCAGTTACCGACCTCTCGATCCGCTCTCCGCAGGACCTGGCGGACGTCGCCGATCGCTTCAACCGCCGCCCACGCAAAACGCTCGGCTGGGAAACCCCAGCCGAGCGTCTGACTGAACTCCTCGCGGCCTGGACGACCGACCACGTGTTGCAACGACTGCTGGAAACCGACGGCGAGGACCGGGCAGGGCCCTTGGATCAGGTGGCGCGGTGGGCTCAGCCGGCGCTGAAGTAGCCGAACAGGTCGACCGCCACGTGGGTGTTGCCCGCGTGGTTGAAGACCGCGAAGTTCCCGTTGGCGTCGAGCCCGGTGATGACGTGGTTGGCCACCGTCACACCCGGCGTCAGGTTGAGGTTGCTGGTGCTGGGCACGCCCGTGCCGTCCGCGCGGACCGCCAGGTAGCTCGGCGTGTCCGGCCCGATGGCCGTCACGTTGACTACGGCGGACGTCGCGTTCGCCGGCGCGGCACCGACCCCACGGGCGCCGACCGGCAGCCAGCTGTTCGCGCCGAGCGGGATGTCGGCGCCCTCACGGGTGTCGACCAGCCGGGACGGGGTGACCGGCGTGAACAGGCCCGTCCCCTCGGGGCTGTAGTAGCCGAACAGGTCCACCGCGATCTGGGTGTCGGCGCCGTGGCTGAACACCTCGACCTTGCCGTCAGCGCCCAGCGGGACGATCACCTGGTTCGGCACCGTCTGCCCCCGGGTGAAGTTGAGGTTGCTGGTCCACGGGTTCGCCGTGCCGTCGGCGAACGCCGACACGTAGCCGTCCGCGTCCGGGGCGATCGCCGTCACGTTCAGCACGGCCGCCGTCGCATCGGACGGCACACCGTCGACCCCCGCCACCTGCACGGCAGTGGTGGCCTCCGACGCCAGCGGGGCACCCGGCCGGGTGTCCAGCAGACGGGCCGGCGTCGTGGCGGTGAACTTGCCCGCCGCACCGGGCGTGTAATAGCCGAACAGGTCGACCACCAGATCCACCGAGCCCGCGTTGTTGCGGGCGTAGACGTAGCCGTTGGGACTGAGAGGCACGGTCACGAGGTTGGCCACCGTCGCGCCAGCGCTGAGGTTCAGCGACGACGTCCCCGACCCCAGAGCCGGCGAGACGTCGATGTGGGTGTCGGCCGTCGCATCCGTCGCGGTGACGTTGAGCACCACCGCCGTGGCGCCGACGGGCAGCGCCGGAGCGATCACGATCGACCCGCCGGGCCCCACCTTGCCGGACTGGGAGCTGAAGGGCAGGCGGGTGTCCACCAGCCGGCTCGGGGTCAGGGCGACGAAACCGCCGGGCTGTGCAGCGGCCTGCACAACCTGCTGCACCTCCTGCGAGCGCCCCGCCTCGTCCGTGACCGTCAGCGTGGCCGTGTACGTCCCCGGCGTCTGGTAAGTGTGGGTAGTGGAGGCGCCGGAGCCGGTGGTGCCGTCACCGAAGTCCAGCGCGTAGGTGGTCACCCGCCAGGTGCTGGCGGGGACCGAGGCGGTGAACGAGTAGGTCAGCAGCTGGCTGGCCGGCCTCACCGTCAGGACCGGAGCCAGCGGCGCGAGGTCGGTCGCCACCACCGGGGTCGGGGCGGCGGCGGTCACGGTTCCGCCGACACCGTCCGTGACCGTGACCGAGGCCGTGTAGGTCCCCGGCGTCAGGTACGTGTGGCTGAACTGCGCCTGCGTGGTGACGACCGGCGCAGTCCCGTCGCCGAAGTCGTAGGTGTAGGTCAAGGTCGTGTTCCAGCGGTTGCTCGCCGTCGCATGCGCCGTCACCGCCAGCGGCGCCGGCCCCTGGGCGGACAGGTACTGGGCGCCGCTCAGGCTGAGGGAGACCGACTGCAGGCCCACGAACTCGACGGCTCCGCGGTCGCGGAAGCCGCCGGCGCCGACGCCGGTGTTCGCAACGGTCGGATCGTCGACGGGCGCGTGACCGACCAGGTCGGTGGCGAGGACTCCGGGAGCCTGCGCATTAGCGGAGTCGACGGCCGCGGATCCCTCCAGCAGTCCGACATGCGTGCCGGCGATGTTGTCGAACCTCACGGCACTGTCGACATCGTGTGGCGCCTGACCGGTCGCGCTCTGCAGCGCCGCCGGAGAGCTGTAGCCGGTACCTGCCCAGCTGTAGGAGGACTGGCCGCTCAGCGGGTGGACGATGTTGTAGTCCACCGTGCTCTGCACGACGGAGTCGGCGGAGAGCGAGATCAGGGTGCCCGAGCCGGTCGTGCAGTTACTGTCGCTGACGATGATGTTGTTCTGCACCGAGGCACCCGAGGAGGCTCCGGTCAGACTCACTCCCCCGTGACACTGGTAGCCGATCGTGTTGTTGGTGATCACGGTACCCGGCGCGTCCGCCACCGTGAGTGCCGGCCCGCTGTTGATGGCGCCGATCTCGTTGGTGCTGATCAGCGTGGACTGCGCCCCGGCGGAGACGGATACGCCGAACCCGGCCTCCATCTCGTTCCTGGTGATCGAGACGTGGTCACTGTGGCCCGAGACCACCACCGATGCGGGGTAGGGGAGTTGCGCGCCGATCGTCAGCCGGGCGCTGATGACGTTGTTGTCGACGGTGACGCGGCTGGAGTCGGTCACGGAGACCGGCTGCAGCGCGTTGGTGAAGCCGAACCCGGCGAACGTGATGTCGTGCTGGCCGGCGATGCTCACCGCGTGCGGCCACGGGTTTCCGCCCGGGCCGTAAAGACCCTGGATGGTGGCTCCCGGGCTGCCGTCGGGGTTGCTGCCGACGAAGGTGATCGGCTGGTCCGGCGTCCCGGACCGGGTGAGGTCCACCTCCCCCTGGTAGCCGAACCTGCTCGGCGTCACCCGGACGGTCTGCCCGGGCTGGACGACCTTGGCGGCGGCGGAGATGGTGCAGTACGGCTGGGTCTGGGTGCCAGTGCCCGCATCGCTGCACTGGCTGCCCGGATCGTTGTTGACGTACAGCGTGGTCGGCGCGTCGGCGGCGGCCGGCAGGGCTGGCAGTCCGAGCAGCGTGATGGCAGTCGCAACGGCGAAGCCGGCGACATGGCGAAGGCGCAAAGTGGGATCCCCGAATCGGCGAACTGGCGTGCGCATTCTCCTCGCCAAGATCGACTGCTACAAGCCTTCCCTCTGCTCTCGACCAAGCCGTGATCGTCCCCTGCCGTCAAGCGGGCCAGCCTGATCGCCAAGACCGCAGGGCTCGCCTCCACCGCCTCCCCGGCCGCCGCAAGCGGCAGTGACCAGGACTACGGCGGACTCACCCCGATGCCGCTTGCCGCCAACGGACTTCCGCCACCGCCCGGCTGACGAGCCCTCCGCCCGCATCCCGAAGAGCCCGCTCCCCGGTCGCCGTTGGTCTCCATCCCAGCGGCGCCCCTTGCATCCCGGAACACCCCCGAACCACCACAGCAGGCCACTGAACACCGCTCCCGAAGGCCAGCCGAGTTCGGACACCACCTCGAACAAGCCCCCGCAACGCAAAGATCCCGCCCAGTCCTTACGGACCGAGCGGGATCTCGTGACCATTCACGAGTCAGAACCGTGAACAGTCGTTGGGTGGAGCTGAGGGGATTCGAACCCCTGACCCCCTCGATGCGAACGAGGTGCGCTACCGGACTGCGCCACAGCCCCAACGAGAAGAAACAATAGCACCTTCTGAAGGGGGCCCGTGACCACCCCCTCGCTGGTGGGACGGGGTGGGCTACTCGCCCGCCGCGCGTGGGCGGGCGGCGGGCGGGGTCTCGTACTGGTCGAAGAGCGGGGTGTGCGTGGACTCGGCGGGGCGGCCGGAGGTCCAGGTGCCGGGGGCCGCGAGGTCGAGGCCGCGGGTGACCCGGGGAGCGACTGGCGCGGTGACGTAGGTGGGCAGCGGGACCGGGACCGGCTCCCAGGAGTCGGGGCCGGCCGCGGCGCGCTCGCGCAGGCCGTCCACCCACTCCTGGTGGTCGGTGGCCTCGACCAGTGCCTGCCGGGCGGCGGGCGGCTCGGGCTGAGCGGCGGCGAACCGTGGCTGCGGGTGCTCGCGCTCCGGCTCGATGACGATCGGCGCGGTGGCCGTCGCGAGGGTGGGCGCCGACCGGGCCTGCTCGCGCTCGCGCACCCGCTGGGCGGCCTGGGCGGCCCGGACGCGGTCCAGCTTCACCTCGTAGCGCTGGCGCTCCAGCCGGCGCAGGTGGCCGATGTAGAGGGTGAGCAGCAGGGCTGGCAGCCCGGGCGCCCAGAGGAAGCCGACACCCGCCACCGCGGCCACGATCGCGCCGAGCGCGAAGGCCAGGAAGAGCACGGTGACCATGCGCCGGCGCCGGGCCAGCACCCGTGCCCGCCGGTCGCCGGCCGGATCGGCCACCGGGCTGGAGGGCCCCGCAGGCACAGTCGACGGCGCCGCTGATGGCGCGCCGGAGGGCACGGCGCCGCTCGACGGGGGGTCGGCCGACGGTGCGTCAGCCGACTCGGCGTCAGGGGTGCCGTCGGAGGTCGTGGTGGGGTCGTTGTCGCCCAGGGCCCGGGACGCCCGGCGCTCCATCGCCGACCGCCCGGCGAGCAGGCGGATGGCGGTGCTGAAACGTTCGGTCGGGCGCGCTTCGTTGAGCTCGTCCTGCCTGCGGAGCCACATGGGCACCAGATAGGCAGCCCAGGCCCCTACGATGACCGCGTAGATGAGGCCGCTACTGCTCACGTTTCACACCGTACGGGCGTTGGGTAAGGGTGGGCAGCAATTTGGCGCGGCGTGTCGCACCGCCAAGCTGATTCTCTGACTATTTTGCCGGAATTTGTCACCGCTTGCCGGGCCGGCGATGCCATATCGATATGATTTTCGAACACTTATTCAATTACCTCGAACGCCAACGTTCCAGCAGTCCTTCCGGGACTTCCTCGGCCGTCAACGCGTAGACCAGGTGGTCGCGCCAGTCCCCGTCGATGTGCAGGTAGCGCGGCCGCAGCCCCTCGGAACGGAAGTCGAGTTTCTCCACCACCCGGCGGCTGGGCCGGTTCTCGGGGCGGATGCAGACCTCCACCCGGTGCAGCCCGAGAACCTGGAAGCAGTGGTCCACCGCGAGGGCCACGGCGGTCGGCATGATGCCGCGGCCGGCCACCGCCTCGTCGACCCAGTAGCCGACATTCGCCGAGCACATCGAACCCCAGGTGATCCCACCGACCGTCAGCTGGCCGACCAGCTCACCGCGGTAGAGCACGACGAAGGGCAGCATCCGCCCCGCCGCCGCCTCACGGCGCAGGTAGCGGACCATCTGACGGTAGGACGGCCGTGGCCCGACCAACCGGCCCAGCGGCACCGGCGGGACGGTGGCCTCCCACCGCCGCAGCCAGTCCCGGTTGCGGCGGCTCGCCTCCTGCCAGGCGGCGCCGTCGCGCAGCCGGATCGGGCGCAGCACGATGTCGCCGTCCCGCAGCTCCGCCGGCCAGCCGGCGCTCAGTTCTCTCCCCCCGGCTGCAGCGGCGGCCGCGGGTGGTCACCGCCCGCGAGCTGGTCGACGGCGTGCGCCAGCAGCGGCTCCAGCACCGCGAGGCCGTCGCGCACGCCGCCCGTCGAGCCCGGCAGGTTGACGATCAGGGTGCGCCCCGCCAGACCGGCCAGGCCCCGGGAGAGCGCCGAGGTGGGCACCTTCTCGCGCCCGTAGGCGCGGATCGCCTCGGCGATGCCGGGGATCTGACGGTCGATCACCTGAGCGGTCATCTCGGGGGTCAGGTCCATCGGCGAGATGCCGGTGCCACCGGTGGTGAGCACCACGTCGTAGCCGGCCGCCACCGCCTCGCGCAGCACGTCCGCCACCGGGTCGCCGTCCGGCACCAGCCGCGGGCCGTCCACCGTGAAGCCCATCCGGCCCAGGCCCTCGACCAGCAGCGGGCCGCCCTTGTCCTGGTACACCCCGGCCGAGGCGCGGTTGGAGACGGTGACCGCGAGCGCCCTCACGAGCCCTCACCGCGCGCCCAGTCGCCGCTCTTGCCACCGGTCTTGGTGAGCACCCGGACGTCCTCGATCGCGGCGGCCTTGTCGACCGCCTTGACCATGTCGATCACGGTCAGCCCGGCCACCGCCACCGCGGTGAGCGCCTCCATCTCGACGCCGGTGCGGTCGGCGGTGCGCACGGTGGCGGTGATCTCGACGGCCTGGTCGGTCACTTCGAGGTCGACGGTGACGCCGGAGATCGCGATCGGGTGGCAGAGCGGGATCAGCTCCGGGGTCTTCTTGGCGCCCATGATCCCGGCGATCCGGGCGACCGCCAGCGCGTCCCCCTTGGGCAGGCCCTCGCCGCGCAGCAGCTCGATCACCCGTGGGGCGACCCTGACCCGCCCGGCCGCGACCGCGGTGCGGACCGTGGTGGCCTTCTCGGAGACGTCGACCATGCGGGCGGCGCCCGTCTCGTCCACGTGGGTCAGGCGGTCGCCGGGTGGTGTGGTCACGTCAGTTACTCCAGCAGAACGGGGTGAATACCGCGCTACCGTACCGCTCCGCCCGCGCCGGATCGCCGTCGGTCCGTCAGTGGGACGGTGGCGCTAGGCCGAAGGGCCCAGCACCGCCGTACCGCGGGACCGCTGGACGGCGGCGGTCAGTCCGCCAGCAGGACGACCTTGACGCGCTCGCCGGCCGCCACCGCCACCGCGTCCTCATCGACCACGATCAGGCAGTTCGCCCGGGCCAGCGCCCCGACCAGGTGCGAGTCCGCGCCGCCGACCGGCGCCACGGTGCCCTGGTCCCCGTCGTACCAGCCGCGCAGGAACTGCCGCCGCCCGGCCGGCGAGCGCAGCGCGCCGGTGCAGACCGCGCGGGTCACCGGGCGGTGGACGTCCGGAGCGCCCAGCATGGTGCGGATCACCGGGCGGACGAAGAGCTCGAAGGAGATGTACGCGCTCACCGGGTTGCCCGGCAGCGCCAGCAGCGGGATGCCCGAGACGCCTTCGCCGATCCGGCCGAAGCCCTGCGGCTTGCCCGGCTGCATCTTGAGCTTGCGGAAGTCCATCCCCGCGTAGTCCGCGAAGACCTCCTTGACCACGTCGTAGGCCCCGACGCTGACACCGCCGCTGGTGACGATCAGGTCGGCCCGGCCCAGCTGGTCGTCCAGCACGCCGCGCAGCACCGCCGCGTCGTCCGGCACCCCGCCGACCCGGTAGGCGATCGCGCCGGCCTGCTGGGCGGCGGCGGTCAGGGTGAAGCTGTTGGAGTCGGAGATCTGCCCGGGGCCCACCGGCTCACCGGGCTGCACCAGCTCGCTGCCGGTGGAGAGCACCACCACCCGGGGGCGCGGGTGGACCCGCACGGTGCCGCGGCCGATCGCGGCCAGCAGCCCGAGCTGGGTGGGGCCGAGCCGGGTGCCGGCGGTCAGCACCGTCGCGCCGGCCCGGATGTCGCTGCCCCGGCGGCGGATGTGCGCGCCCTCGGCGACGTCCTGGAAGACCCGGACCTCCTCGCCGGCCGCCGGCGGGGCCATGGTGTCGGCGGCCTGTCCGGTCCCGCTGCCGCCGTCGGTCCACTCGACCGGGGCGACGGCCTGGGCGCCGGGCGGCATCGGCGCGCCGGTCATGATCCGGGCGGCCTGCCCGGGGCCGACCTTGGGCAGTTCCGCCGCACCCGCCGCGACCTCGCCGACCACGGCGAGGACGGACGGGTAGCGGGCGGTGGCGCCGACGGTGTCGGCGGTGCGCACCGCGTAGCCGTCCATCGAGCTGTTGTCGAAGGGCGGCAGGTCGCCGTCCGCGACCACGTCCTCGGCCAGCCGGCAGCCCTGGGCGTCGAGCAGCTGCAGTTCGATCGCCGGCAGCGGGGCGACGCCCGCCAGCACGTCGGCGAGGTGCTCATCGACGGTCCAGTGGCGCTGCCCGGGCGCCTCGGCCCCGCACGCGTCCGGAGTGCTGCCGTGCTGCTCGGTCATCGCCACCGACGCCTCTCGCTCGTCGCCGCCGCGGCCGGTCGGCCGCGGCGGCTGCCCAACTCTGCGGCTCTGCTCAGTCCTGCATCTCGCTGCTCACGAACTCCCGCAGCCAGCTGCGGAAGTCCGGGCCGAGGTCCTCGCGCTCGCTGGCCAGCCGGACGATCGAGCGCAGGTAGTCCGCGCGGTCGCCGGTGTCGTAGCGGCGGCCCTCGAAGAGCACACCGTGCACCTGGCCGCCCTCCGCCAGGCTCAGCGTGGCCAGCGTGCGCAGCGCGTCGGTCAGCTGGATCTCGCCGCCGCGGCCCGGCTCGGTCTTCTTCAGCACCTCGAAGACCGCCGGGTCGAGCACGTACCGGCCGATCACCGCGTAGTTGGACGGCGCGTCGGCCCGCTCCGGCTTCTCGACCAGGTCGGTGATGTGGAAGACGTCCGGGCCGAAGCCGTTCGCCTCGACCGCCGCGCAGCCGTACAGGTGGATCTGCGCCGGGTCGACCTCCATCAGCGCCACCACCGAGCCGCCCAGCTCCTGCTGGACCTCGATCATGCGGGAGAGCAGCGGGTCGCGCGGGTCGATCAGGTCGTCACCGAGCAGGACGGCGAACGGCTGGCCCGCCACGTGCTGCTCGGCGACCAGCACCGCGTGGCCCAGGCCCTTGGGGTCGCCCTGGCGCACGTAGTGCATGTTGGCCAGCGAGACCGACTCCCGGACCCGGCGCAGCTTGTCCACGTCGCCCTTGCGGGAGAGCAGCTCCTCGAGCTCGTAGGCGCGGTCGAAGTGGTCCTCCAGCGCGCGCTTGTTACGGCCGGTGACCATCAGTATGTCGGAGAGGCCGGCCGCGGCCGCCTCCTCCACCACGTACTGGATCGCCGGCTTGTCGACGACCGGCAGCATCTCCTTGGGCGTGGCCTTGGTGGCCGGCAGAAAGCGCGTCCCGAGACCAGCGGCAGGCACGACGGCCTTCGTGACGGGCAGGCGGGGATTCGTCGTCGTCATGCGTTGACCTTACTCAGGCAGGATGACCGCCCTGACCGGTGGCGAGGTCGATCGGCTACGCGTGGACCTCGTCAGCACCGGTCACGGCAGCGACAGTACGGGCGGCACCGGCCTGGACGATGGGGCCCGGACCGGCACAGGGCGACAGGTTACCGTGCCTTTCCGCGCTCATTGCCCGGGTACGGCCCCGCTCCGCGAGCTCCGCCCGCTCCACCCGCTTGGCCGCGGCCAGCGCCCGGTCGGCGGCGCGCAGCAGCGGCACGGGGTGGCCGCCGTCGGCGGGCAGCACCGCGATGCCGGCGGTGGCGCGCAGGCCGTTGCCGCTGCCCGGCGCCGGGTCGGCGGACCAGGGGGTGCCGGACCAGTCGAGCAGCCGGTGCCGGCGCACCGTCCAGCAGAGCCGCTCGGCGACCTTGGCCGCGCCGGCCCGGTCGGTGTCGGGCAGCAGCACCAGGAACTCGGTGCCGCCGTACCGGCCCAAGGTGTCCGTGCGGCGCACCTCCAGGCTGAGCCGCTGGGCCAGGTCGCGCAGGATCGCCTGGGCCCGGCCGCGCCCCTGCTCGGCGGTGACCAGCTCGAACCCCTCGACCTCCAGCAGCACCACGGCCAGCTCCCGTTGCGGCTGGGTGGGCGGTCGGCGGCCGCAGCGCGCCACCTCGCGCTCCAGGGTGCGCTTGAGCAGGTCGAGGTTGGCCACGCCGGTCAGCGGATCGCGCACCGCGCTGTCCGCCAGCTCGGCGCAGCGGCGCTCCAACTCGGCGAGCCGTCCGCGCAGGCCGCTCTCGCGGGCGGCGGCCGAGCGGGCCGCGCGGCGCAGGCGCACGGCGAGCAGCGTGCTGAGCCCGGCCAGCGGTGCGCTGAGCAGGGCGGCGGCCTGCACCAGGAGCTCAGTGGACATCGGACTCCCTGCCGGGTACGGGTAACCAGAGGATCGGCCTGCGAGAGGATCAGCGGACCACCCGCGCACCGAGGAGCGGCCATGACCGACGATCCCTTGTACAACGACAAGGCCGCCCTGAGGTCACACCTGCTGGCCGAACGCCGCGCACTGTCCCCCGAACGGCGGGCGGCGGCCGCGCTGGCGCTGGCCGAACGGGCGCTGCCGCTGCTGCCCGGGGGTGCCACGGTGGCCGCCTACGTCTCGGTGGGCGCGGAGCCGGGCACCGGGCCGCTGCTCGACCTGCTGCGCGAGCGGGGCGTACCGGTCCTGCTGCCGGTGCTGCTGCCCGACAACGACCTCGACTGGGCGCCCTACCAGGGCCGCGAGCGGCTCGCCCCGGCCGACCGGGGCCTGCTGGAGCCGATGGCGCCGACCCTCGGCCCGGCGGCGATCGCCACGGCCGGCCTGGTGCTGCTGCCCGGTCTCGCGGTGGACCGGCGGGGACTGCGGCTGGGCCGCGGCGGCGGCTCCTACGACCGGGTGCTGGCCCGGCTGGCCCGGCTCGGCGCCGAGCCGCTGCTGGCCACCCTGCTCTACGAGTCGGAGCTGCTGGACCTGCTGCCCACCGAGCCGCACGACCGACCGGTGCACGCCGCCGTCACCCCGGCCGGCGTGCACCGCTTCGACCCTCGCGTCACGGGGTCAGGGTGAGCTTGTTCTTCGTCGCGGCGTTCACCGAGCTGCTGGTGTAGGCCCAGGTCAGCAGCTTGCCCTGGGACCAGAGCGCGGTCTGGTCGTCGTAGTTGGGGCTGAACGCGTGCCCCGACTCGCCGCCCACGTTGATCCACCGCGAGGCGTCGAAGTCGCTCAGGTCGACCACCATCCGCATCGACGGGATCCAGTCCACGTCGTAGCCCTCGGCCGCCGTCCAGCCCGCCGCGTCGACCGCGGCCGAGCCGCCGCCGAGGTTGACCGGGCCGCGGTTGAGCAGCCGGTGCATCACGCCGGAGAGGAACCCGGAGTTGTCGATGCCGAGCGTCTGGTTCTTGAGGTTCAGCTGGTGCAGCCGGCCCCAGCTCCAGGTGGAGACGTCCTTGCCGAGGTGGGCGGTGAGGTCCTGGCGGGCGTCCTTCATCGCCTCCTTGAGGATGTTGTCCAGGCCGTGCTGCTGCTGGTGGTTGGAGTCGATGTAGCTCCACCAGGGGCTGTTGGGGTTGCCCAGCTGCTGGCGGACCACCTCCATCCACTGGTCACCACCGTCCGGCTGCGCCTGGCTCGGGTTGCGGGTGCCGCACTGGTTCACCACCCGGGTCTCGCCGCCCACGGTGCCGGCCGGCTGGTTCGGGTCCGCCTTCTGCTGGACCAGCAGGCAGTCGCCCTGCGCGCGGACCGAGGCCGGGAACTTCTGCCCGAAGGCCAGGATCAGCAGCTGGCGCCAGACGCCGTTGTAGTAGGCGGCGGCGGCCGAATCGGCGTCCTGGTTGTAGTTCCAGTCCTTGAGCAGGTCCTGCGCCTGGCGCACGTACGGGTCGTTGATCTGCTCCTTGAGCAGCATCGGGACCAGGGTCTTGGCCATCACGCTGGTGTTGTCCAGCTGCATCGACTGCATGTCGTCCGGCGAGATCTTGCCGCCGTTGGCCAGCTTGGCGTTGATCTGGTCGGTGATCTCCTTGGCCCGGGTGCCGTACTCCCAGTCCGTGGTGATCAGGTACTTGTAGGACGGGTCGACCACCGGCTGGTTGGCGGTGACGATGTAGCCGGAGGTGGGATTCTCCTCATACGGCAGGGACTTGAACGGGATGTAGCCCGTCCAGTTGTAGCTGGAGTCCCAGCCGGGGGCCGGGTAGCTGCCGTCGCCCTTGCCGCGGATCGGGATCACGCCCGGGGCCTGGTAGCCGATGTTGCCCTGGGTGTCGGCGTAGATCAGGTTCTGCGCGGGGACGGAGAAGTTGGCGGCCGCGGCGCGGAAGTCGTTCCAGTTGGTCGCCTGGTCGAACCCGAGGATGGCGTCCATGGTCCGGCCGCTCTTGCTGTCCTCGTCGAGCCCGGTCCACTTCAGCGCCACGCCGTAGCCGGTGGTGCCGCGGTCGGGCGCCGCGTTGCCGACCGGCGCGTAGGTGCCGACCTGCTGCTGCTCGGTGCTCTGGTCGGAGATCAGCGGGCCGTTGTTGGTGGTCCGTACGGTGATCACCCGGTCCGGGCCACCGGCCACCTTGATGGTCTCCTGGCGGGTGGCGAACTGCTGGTCGTTTCCGTTGACCAGGTAGGTGTTCGGCCCGGTGACCTTCTCCAGGTACAGGTCCGCCACGTCGGCGCCCATGTTGGTCATGCCCCAGGAGATGTTCTGGTTGTGACCGATCATCACCCCGGGCATCCCGGCGTAGGTGAAGCCGGTCACGTCGAACGGGCAGCTCGTGCTGACGCTCCGGCAGTGCAGGCCCATCTGGTACCAGTCGTTGGGCATGCTGGGGCCCAGGTGCGGGTCGTTGGCCATCAGCGGCTTGCCGGTGGTGGTGTTGGTGCCCGCCACCACCCAGGAGTTGGAGCCGATGCCCGAGCCCTGCGGGCCGAGCAGCTGCGGCAACGAGCTCATCTGGTCCGAGACGTTCTGCAGCAGGCCCTGGGTGACGGCCGCGCTCTGCTTGGTGCCGCTCTGGTTGGTCGAGCCGGGCGGCGGCTGGTAGCCACCGCCGGCGTCGACGGTGCCGGTCGGCACGATGGTGCCGTTGCGGGTGTAGGGGTAGTCCGGGTAGAGCTGGGCGAGCTGGTCCGGGGTGAAGGTCTGGCTCAGCAGCGAGCGGTCGATCTCCTGCTGGACGTTGCCCGAGAGGTTCCAGGCGATGGCCTTGAGCCAGGCGACCGAGTCGACCGGGGTCCACTGCTCCGGCTTGTAACCGCTGTGCACCGTGCCGAGCAGGGTGTACTCCAGCGAGGCGCTGGCACCGCCCGGGTGCTGGCTCAGCCAGGCGTTGACACCGTCCGAGTAGGCCTGCAGGTACTGCTTGGTCTGCGGGCTGAGCTGGGTGTCGTACTCCTGCTGCGCGACGTTGCGCCAGCCCATGGTGCGCACGAAGGCGTCGGCGTTCACGTCGGCGGCGCCGAACATCTCGGAGAGCCGGCCCGCGGTGATGTGCCGCCGGACGTCCATCTCCCAGAACCGGTCCTGCGCCTGGACGTAGCCCTGCGCCTTGAACAGGTCGGCGGGCGTGTCGGCGTAGACCTGCGGGATCCCGTTGGTATCCCGTTCGACGTCCACCGAGGACCCCAGGCCGGGGACCTTGACGGTCCCGCTGAGCTGCGGCAACGAGGCTTGCACGGTGTGCACCGCGTACCACCCGCCGGCGCCGGTGCCGGCCACCAGGAGCACGACGAGCACGAGCACGATCAGACGGGCGCGCCGGAACTTCTTGGGAGAGCGGGGCGAGCGGGGCATCTGGGTCCTAGCGGCAGAGAGCGGAGCAACGTCACAGAGGTGGGTCGGGCCGTGGCCGCTCACCACATTAGGACGACTCGGGTGGCGCGAGCGCACGGGGGACACCCACGGTGGAACCAGAGGGACCCTACCGGGCCCGCGTGAGGGGGACGGCTCACCCGTCCAGGTCAAAGATCAGGTAAAATGTTAGACTGGTTAACGATCCATCCGGTGACCATCCGCGGATGGTCGTCCGCCAGTCCGCTCCGGGCCGCCCACCAGGCCGTTCGGGGCGTTTCGTGCCACCACAGTGACCCCTCCCGCGCCGCCGGCCGACCTTCGAAGGCCGCCCCCGACCCTGAGGTGCCCCTGCGTGACCGTTGACCACCTGAACAAGCTGCTGCTCGAATCCTCCGTCGTCCTGCTGGTCGCCGTGGTAGCGGTGCGCCTCTCCACCCGCTCCGGCCTGCCCAGCCTGCTGCTCTACCTCGGCATCGGCGTGGTGATCGGCCAGAACGGACTGGGCGTCACCTTCAACAACGCGGAGCTGACCCAGGTGCTCGGCTACGCGGCCCTGGTGGTGATCCTGGCCGAGGGCGGTCTGAAGACCAGCTGGCGCGAGATCAAACCGGTGATGCCGGCCGCCACCGTGCTGGCCACCTTCGGGGTGGGGATCAGCGTCTTCGCCACCGCCGCCGGCGCGCACTGGCTGGTCGGCCTGGACTGGCGGATGTCGCTGCTGCTCGGCGCGATCGTCTCCTCCACCGACGCGGCCGCGGTCTTCTCGGTGCTGCGCACCGTGCCGCTGCCGAGCCGGCTGAGCGGTCTGCTGGAGGCGGAGTCAGGGTTCAACGACGCGCCGGTGGTGATCCTGGTGGTCGCCTTCGCCACCACCGGGCCGTTCGACTCCTGGTACGTGCTGGTCGGCAAGATCCTCGCCGAGCTGGCGATCGGCGTCGCGGTCGGCCTGGCGGTCGGCAAGCTCGGCGCGCTCGGCCTGCGGCACGTCGCGCTGCCGTCCAGCGGCCTGTACCCGATCGCGGTGATGGCGCTGACCTCGCTCGCCTACGCGGGCGGCGCGCTGCTGCACGGCTCGGGCTTCCTCGCCGTCTACGTCAGCGCGGTGCTGCTCGGCAACGCCAAGCTGCCGCACGGCCCGGCGGTGCGCGGCTTCGCGGACGGGCTGGCCTGGATCGGGCAGATCGGCATGTTCGTGCTGCTCGGCCTGCTCTGCACGCCCGCCACGATGGGCTCGGCGGTGGTCCCGGCGCTGGTGATCGGGCTGGTCCTGGTGCTGATCGCCCGGCCGCTCTCGGTGCTGCTGACCCTCACCCCGTTCAAGCTGCCCTGGCAGGAACAGGCGCTGCTCAGCTGGGCCGGGCTGCGCGGGGCGGTGCCGATCGTGCTGGCCACCATCCCGCTGGTGGCCGACGTGCCGCGTGCCCAGGACGTCTTCAACATCGTCTTCATCCTGGTGGTCGTCTTCACGCTGGTGCAGGGCCCGACGCTGCCCTGGCTGGCCAAGCGGCTGCGGATCTCCGAGGGCGCGATCGGCCAGGACCTCGGCATCGAGTCGGCGCCGCTGGAGCATCTGCACGGCCACCTGCTCTCGGTCTCGCTGGCACCCGGCTCGCGGATGTCCGGGGTCGAGGTGAGCGAGCTGCGGCTGCCCGCCGGGGCCGCGGTGACCCTTGTGGTGCGCGAAGGCAGCAGCTTCGTACCGGACCGCACGACGGTGCTGCGGGAGAAGGACGAGCTGCTGGTGGTGACCACCACGGCGGCCGAGGAGGCGACCGAGCGGCGGCTGCGCGCGGTGGACCGGGGCGGAAAGCTGGCGGGGTGGCTGGCGGGGAAGTGAGGGCGGGGGCTCGCCTGTTCTGGCGAGGCGCTTTTCTATGCGCGTAGACAAGGCCGTCCCGTCCCCGTAGACTGACCGCGGGTACGCATCACCCGTGCGCACCCGGCACAGAGGTATCTACAGACACCCGCAACATCTGCCTGAAGCAGAGTTGGCGCGACCGCTCGGCGGCCGCGGTCCGCAGCAGTTCCTGGCCCCCCGCTTCCGCCTGGCCAGCCGGACCCGGTAACAACCCCGGTCGACGCGCGAGAGGACGACTCTCGGCGCCGTCGGGGCTTTCCCGTCCCCGGCCGCGCTACCAGGCAGCAGGAAGGACCGACCGTGACGGCCCGCCGAACGGTCGACAACCCCCGAGCCCACACGGCCGGCAGCGTCGAGACAGTCGACGCGTCCGGCCCGCTCACCGCGCTGGACGGACCCGGCGCGCTGGACGAATCCGCCATGACGGGCGGTGCCGGCGCGCTGGACAGCTCCGCCGCACCCGCCCGCGTCGGATACGGCACCCTGCTGCGCACCCCCGGCGCGTGGACCTTCCTGGCCCCCGCCCTCGCCGCTCGCCTGCCCTACGCCATGCTCAGCCTGGGCATCGTGCTGCTGATCCGCGACACCAACGGCTCCTACGGCATCGCCGGCACCGTCGCGGCGGTCGCCGCCGTGGCCCAGGCCCTGGTCGGGCCGCAGACCGGCCGGCTGGCCGACCGCTTCGGCCAGGCCGCGGTGCTGGTCCCGAGCGTGCTGGTGCACGCGGTCTCGGTGGGCGCGCTGATCGCGCTGGCCCTGGGCCACGCACCGGTCTGGACGCTCTTCCTGGCCGCCACGCCTGCCGGTGCCACCGTGCCGCAGATCGGCGCGATGGTCCGGGCCCGGTGGGTGGGCCGGCTGGCCGACCGGCCGGCCCACCTCAGCACCGCCTTCGCCTTCGAATCGGTGACCGACGAGTTCACCTTCGTCATCGGCCCGGTGCTGGCCGGTGCGATCGCCACCACCGTGGCCCCGGCGGCCGCGCTGATCACCGAGGCCGCGCTCACCCTCTTCGGCGGGCTGGCCTTCGCCGCCCAGCGGCGCACCGCCCCGGCCCGCCACCTGCCCGAGCCCGGCGCCCGGCGGGCTTCGGCCCTGGCCTCGCCTGGCGTCCGGCTGCTGGCCGGCACCTTCCTCGGCGTCGGCAGCGTCTTCGGCGGCATGCAGATCTCCGTCACCGCCACCGCCGAGGCGGCCGGGCAGGGCGGGCTGAGCGGCATCGTCTACGGGATCTTCGCCGGCGGCTCGATGCTGGCCGGCGTGCTGTACGGGCTGGTCGCCTGGCGGCGCTCGGCCCAGCAACGGATGCTCGGCAGCTACACGCTGCTGGTGCTCGGCTGCTCGACGCTCTGGGCGATGCCCAGCCTGACCACCCTGGCGGTGGCCGGACTGGTCTGCGGGCTGGCCATCGCGCCGACCCTGATCACCGGCTACACGCTGGTCGAGAGCCTGGTCGCGGACGGCGCCAAGACCGAGGCCTTCACCTGGCTGACCGGGGCGATCGGTCTGGGCCTGGCGGTCGGCTCGACCGTGGCCGGGCAGCTGATCGACGCGGGCGGACCGTGGACCGGATTCCTGGTGCCGCTGGCCGGGTCCGGGCTCGGGCTGGTGGCGCTGGTCACGTTGCGGCGGCTGCTGCAGGCTCCGGGCACTCGGGGCCGTACCGTTGCCAGGGGCGGCAGTGCGGTGACCTCGCTCGTCGGGGTGTCGGAGCACTGAGCCGGCGCGGTCGCCGGCGGGCTGGTCCAGCTCCGACATGTCGGCGCTGGACTGAACAGGCGGAATGCCGCATCATGGACCGTCGTTAGCACTCATCAGGCGAGAGTGCCAGGAGGAAGACAAAGTGCCCACGTACCAGTACCAGTGCACCGAGTGCGGCAACGGCCTTGAGGCGGTGCAGAAGTTCACCGACGAGGCGCTGACCGTGTGCCCGAACTGCCAGGGACGCCTGCGCAAGGTCTTCTCGGCGGTCGGTGTGGTGTTCAAGGGCTCCGGGTTCTACCGGACCGACAGCCGCTCCTCCTCCACCAGCTCGGTGGGGTCCTCCTCGTCCTCGACGACGGCCGCGCCGTCCTCGGGCGGGTCGGGTTCGAGCTCGGCTGGGGCTTCGAGCTCCTCGTCGTCTTCGTCGTCTTCTTCCTCGTCGTCGTCTTCTTCGACGTCCTCGTCGACGTCATCGTCCTCGAAGTCGACTTCGGCGAGCTGACGCGGCTTCCAGGTTCTTCTGCGGCAAGGCCCTTGCCGGCGCCCCGATCGGGTGCCGGCAAGGGCCTTGCGGCGTTCTGGGGGCTCTGAGTTGTCCACAGGTGCCGGGTTGTCCACAGGAATTCGGTGGGTGCTGTCGGCGGTGCCGCGCGGCGCGGATGCTGGTCCGGCAAGCCCAAACGGGCCCGCTCGACCGCACCGACAGGGGTGGATCCCATGACCACGACCACGCCGCTCACCCCCCGCCACTGCGCGCAGCAGCCGCCGCCACGCGGCCCGTCCCCGCTGCCGCCGCGGCAGACCGTCCCGGAGTTCCGGCCGATCCGACGGGGCGGGGGTGGGCGAGACCGCCTTCAGCAGGCGGTCCGCCAGCGACCTGGCGTGCTGGTCACCGGCCTGCTCGCCGCCGCCACGGCGATCGCCGCCGGTCCGCTGCGCCCCGGTGCGCCGACGCCGACGGGTCCGGCCGGCCCGCAGTCGCCGCCTGCCCAGACGGCGGTGGCACGGTGCTCCGCGGGGCGCTGACGGGGGCGGCGGTGCTCAGCGGCCGCGGCCCGTCAGCCGCCGGCTAGCCGTGGTGCGGGGGGCGCTGGCTCAGGTACCAGTCGAGACCGCGCGAGGCCTCGGATTCGCCCCACCCGGCGTCGGTGTCGTCCGCCGTCTGCCGGCTCAGCGGGTCCTTGAAGACGAGCTTGGCCGCCTTCGCGGGGGCGGCCGGGGCCGGCTTCGCGGCGGTCGACGGACTGGGCTGGCGATCCTGCTCGCCCTGGCCGTCCCGCTCGTGCTGTCCTGCCATCGTGCCGCCTCCGGTGTGGTCCGTTCCCACCGTCCAGCCTAGAACGCCGCGGGGGGCCGGGCGGCGGCCCGGCCCCCCGCGGTGCCCACTCACCGGCGGGCGTCGGCGCTCAGCCCAGTTCGGCCTTCAGGAAGTTGGCCCCGTTGTAGGAACCCCAACCCGTCACCTTGTCGTAGCCGGTGCCCGCGCTGTAGGCCCCGTTGCTGCCGGACTTCACGTCGTGGAAGGCGGCGGAGTAGGCGCTGGAGCCCGCCAGCGAGTAGATCCGACCGTTCGCGAATCCGAAGGAGGGCTTGCCCTTGGCCTTGGCCTCGCTGTTGTAGACCGCCGTGAAGGCCGCCCAGTTCGGGGCCGCCGCGCTGGTCCCGCCGAACTCGGCCCACGCACCGCCGGTGTAGACGGCCCAGCCGGAGGCCGGGTCGGCGTTCGCGGCGACGTCCGGCACCGCCCGGTAGGTCCCGGTGTTGGCGTTCGACTGGTAGCTCGGCGTGTTGAAGTACGAGGAGACTCCGCCGCCACTGCCGGACCAGGCCTTCTCGCCCTTCCACGCGCCGCCGGAGCCGAGGGAGAGCGTGGTGCCGCCGGTGCCCGTGGTCCACGGGTCGGCCGCCGGGAAGTCGACCGAGGTGCCGCCGTCGCCCGCGTCGTCCGAACCGCTGTCACCGGAGGCCGCGTAGACCGACTGGCCCTGCGCCGCGGCCTCCTTGAGGTCGGCGTCGACGGCCACCCGGTTGCTCGGGGTCTCACCCGCCTCGTAGGTGCCCCAGCTGATCGAGATCACCGGGACGTTGTCGCTGACCAGCTTGCCGTAGATCGCGGTCTCGCCGGCGTCGCTGTTCGGGGCCTCGTAGACCTTGATCGTCGCGCCGGGCGCCAGGGCCTGCACGACCTCGATGTCCAGGTCGACCTCGTCCTGGCCGGACAGGTCGGTGGTGCCGCCACCGGCGCTGACCACGCTCGGGGCGCCGGGCGTCAGGCCGAACCCCTTGTCGTAGGCCGCCACGTCGCTCTGCTTGAAGCCGGAGAACTCCAGCAGGCCCACCGTGGCCCCGGTGCCGTTGTAGCCGGCCTTGACGGCGGACGTGAGGTTGTACGCGGCCTGCGCGTTGGTCGGGCTCAGCCCGGCGGGCGCCTTGGCGGTGGCGTCCGGGGTGGCCTGGGCGCTCGACCTGATGCCGGGGTGGGTGTACTTGGTGAAGTCGCTGAGACCGGACACGTCGGTCACCGCGGCGGCGATGTCGGCGGGCAGCACCGGAGCACCGGAGTTGGCGTAGTAGCTGCGCCCGCTCCGGCCGTCCCGGTAGGTGGCGAGGCTGGTGCCGAAGGCCTTCTGCACCTGAGCCGCGCTGCCGCTGGCCTCGATGGTGAGCCGGTTGGCGGTCACCTGGCCGACCTGCAGCCCCTGGCCCGCCAGGTAGCCGGAGACCTTGGCGACCGTCGCCGGGGTCGCCCCGTACCGCTGGGCGAACTGATCCACCGTCAGGTAGTGCTGGTAGTCGGGCGAACTCGGGTCGGTCACCCGGTTGAGGAAGGCGTCCAGCCCAGCGGTGTCCCGCTGCGCCAGGCTGACCGCCACGGATATCCGCTGGCCGGCCGGGACCTCGCCGGTCCGGGCGGAATGGCTGACGGCTGCCACCACGTCCCCGCGCAGCACGGCGGGCGACTGGGCGGCGGGCTGGGCGGCGAACGCGGGTGTGGCGGCCAGCGCGATGATCGGCAGCGGGGCGGCGAGCAGTCCGACGACAGGCCTGATGCGGGACTTCACGGAGGTCCTCCTGGGACGGGGGTGATCGACCGTGGGCGCCGGCTGCCGGGGGTACGGACGGCTGCGGCGCCCAGGCCTGGGGAGTGGATGGCTCCACGCTAGGCTTGTCGATCCACCGTCAAAAGAGGGGTATCCCCTGCTGGTTGTGTGTCGCGATCGTGTCCTGGGGTGTCGTCCTGAGGTGTCGCCCTGGGGTGTCGCCGGCGTCGCGCCCCGTCGTGCTGGGCGGCGGGGTGGCGGGGCGGTGGGAGCCGTGGGGGGTCAGCCGCCGGCCGCGAGGGCTCGGGCGAGGCCGGCGCGGGAGCGCACACCGAGCTTGCGGTAGACCCGGGAGAGCGTGCCCTCCACCGTCTTGACGCTCACGAAGAGGGCGGCCGCCACCTCGCGGTTGGTCGCGCCGTCCGCCGCCAGGCCGGCCATCCGCTGCTCACTGGCCGTCAGCAGTCCGCCGTCCGCGCCCGGCAGGGCGGCCACCTGGTCCAGCCGCCCCAGCTCCCGCATCACCCGAGCCAGCAGCGGGTGGGCCGTACGGTCCGCGCAGAGCTCCCGGGCCTCCAGCAACACGGCCCGGGCGCCCGGCCGGTGCCGCAGGCGCCGCTCGACCGAGCCGAGGGCGAGCAGGGTCCGGGCCACCTCCAGCGGTAGCCCCGCCGCGCGCTGGCGCTCCGCCGCCGCCCGCAGCAGGTCCACCGCCGCCCGCCCGTTGCCCACGCCCGCCTGTGCCAGCCCGGCGGCGCGGTCCAGCGCGGCTCGGGCGGGGAGCTGCGGCCCGCCCTCCCAACGAAGCGTCAGATCGTGCCCCTGCCGCAGCACCTGCGCGGCCGTGCCGTGCTCCCCCAGGGCCGCCAACCCCTCTGCGAGGAGCGCGAGTCTGCGCACCGCGGCCGGATCGGCGAACCCCGCCGCCGTGCTCAGCCGGCGGGCCTCCTGGAGCGCCTCCACGCCGACCGCCGTGGCGGCCGCGTCCCCACGGAGCAGGCCGGACTCTCCCAGCGCCCCCAGTGCCCGCACCTGATGCAGGCGGTCGCCGGCCGCGGCCCAGCCCGCCGCCGCCCGCCGCGCCAACTCCCCGGCCCGCTCGGCGCTGCCGCCCGTCAGCTCCGCCAGAGCCGCCGCGTGCAGCGCGAGCCCGTGGACGGGGCTGGGGGCGGGGCTGGGGGCGGCCAGCGGTTCGCCGAGAGTGGCCAGGGCCTCCCTCAGCTGGTCGGCCGCCGCCATGGCTGACGCCGCGTCACCGAGCAGGGCGTGGGCGGCGCAGCGCAGGCCGAGGGCGGTGATCGCCGCAAGGTCGGGCGCATCGAAGCCGTGGGCATCGGCGTCGCGTGCATCGGAGCCGGAGCCATCGGAGCCGGAGACATCGGGGTGGCCGGGGACGGCTATCGCCAGCGCGGTGCGGAGGGCGGCGGGATCGTCCAGCGCCAGCTCGGCCCGGAGCAGGCCGAGCCGCAGGCCGCTTCGCGCACCGCGGTCCGCCACGCCGCGCAACAGGGCGGCCGCCTCGGCCAACGCCCGGCGCCCGGAACGGAGTTCGCCGCGAGCAGCCCGCACCGCCGCGAGCGTCCCCAGCGCCGCGACCCGCTGGGCGGCCTCGCCCGGGACGGCCGCGGCCACCGCCGCCTCGGCCGCGGTGGCCGCAGGGCCCGGGTCTCCGGCCAGCAGCCGGCCGTCGGCGGCCCAGCGGAGCAACTCCGACTCGGCCCAGCCGACCGCCCCCGCCGGCTCCTGCGCCGACCGGACCGTGCCGACCTCGGCCAGGCCCTCCCCGATCAACTCCCCCAGCCCGGCCGGCGCCTGCCCCGCCGAGCGGAGCAGCACCACGCGGGCCCGGGTCCGCAGGACGACCGCCGCCGGGGAGCGCCCGACGTCCCCCGGTGCCCGAGGAACCAGCACCCGAAGCGCCAGCGCCCGGGCCTCCGGCCAGCGGGCAGCAGCCGCGGCGTATCCGGCCGCATCCACCAGATCGGCCAGATCCACCAGATCCGCCGGCTCCACCAGATCCGCCGGCTCCGCCGGATCCACCGGTCCGGTCAACCGGTCCGCATCGTGGGCCCCCTGACGGATGGTCAGCAGCGCCAGCCCGTAGGCCTCTTCCGGAGCGCCCCGCCGGTGGGCCCGGCGGGCCGCCTCGGCCAGGGTGCGGGCGTCGGGCGGAGCCAGCTGGGCCAGGGCGGCGAGCCGGGCCCGCTCCTCGGGGTCGGCGGTGGCGGCGGCCAAGGCGCTACGGGCGGCGGCCAGTTCGGTCGGCCCGGCCTCGGCCAGCAGCACCACGCGCAGCACGGGTTCGCGGAAGCGCAGCTCGCCGGCCCGCGGTCCGGCCTCGGGTCCGCCCGCTCCCACGGGCGGGGCGGCTGGCCGCGGCGGGTCGACCAGTTCCAGCACCCGCGCGCGCAGCGCACCGTCCAGCAGCCGGATCGGCTCGCACCCCGCGGCCTCGCGCAGCAGCGCCAAGGTCGGGCGGGCCGCGACCGCGGCCAGCAGCAACAGCCGGCGCTCCGCAGCGCCGTACGGGCGTAGGCGCGCCAGCATCGCGGCACGCAGCGCCGGGGGCACCCCGTGCGGGCCGAGCAGTCCGAGCCGGAAGCCGGACCGGGCGAGTTCGAGCGCGTGCCCCGGGTTGCCCGCCGCGACCGACTGGACGTCGCGGAGCAGCGCCACCGGCAGCGGACCGCCGAGGTCGCGGGCCAGCAGCTGCGCGACGGCGGTCGGGGTCAGCGGGGGCAGCCGCACCTCGACGGTGGACGGTGGGCAGAGCTCCCACCAACCGGCCGGTGCCGCGTCGTCGCGCGCGGACGCGAGCACCCGCACACCCGTCCCCGCCCGGCGCAGCGCGAACCCCAGGGCCTGCGTGGTCGGGGCGTCCAGCCACTGCAGCACGAGCAGCAGTCCACTGCGGTCGGCCCGTGCGGCCAGCGCGCGCAGCAGGTCGACCAGGCCGAGCCCGAGCGCCAGCCGATCCGTCGCGCCGCCGGGCCCCGCCCCGCGCAGCAGAGCCGCAGCCAGGGCAGCCCTGGCCGGCCCGGCCGGGAGGCCGTCGAGCAACGCGTCGAGTTGCCCGCCCGGTAGCCCGGCCAGCAGGTCGCCGAGGCCCACGTACGGGAGATCGCGTTCCGGCGGCGCCGGAGTGCAGCGCAGCACGGTGCTCCCGCAGTCGGCGGCCTCGGCCGCGAGCGCGGCGGCCACGGCGGTGCGACCGATGCCGCCCGGTCCGCTCAGCAGGACCGCGCCGTCCGTGCGCAACGCCTCCCGGGCGGCGAGCAGTTCACCGTCTCGTCCGATCAATGCCGACTCTCCCCCGGGCCTGCCCCCGCCCCCACCCATCCGCCGAGCCACCTCCCCGTTTCCCTATTTGCCATGCACCTGACAGCAAGCTGCTCGTCACGCCCCCGAAGACGGTCCATCTCAACCCGGCCCGGACGCGCCGTCAATAAGGGGGGCAGCACGAACGATCAACCGAAACCGGGAGTTCACGCCGGTTGATCCACCGCAAAGAGATCCCCGGGAAGCGCACTCGGCACGACTGAGCCCGGGCCCCGCGATCGGGGTCCGGGCTCGGGGTCCGGGCTCGGTCGTGCCGAGCCGGACGGCTGAACGTCCGGCTCGCGGTGGGCCTGCGGTCAGGCGGCCTCGAAGCCGGCGTGGCCGGCGATCTTCTTCAGCTCCGCCAGCGCGTGCTTCTCGATCTGGCGGATCCGCTCGCGGGTCAGGCCGTGCTGCTTGCCCACCTCGGTCAGGGTGCGCTCGCGACCGTCCTCCATGCCGTAGCGGGAGCGGATGATCGAGGCGGTGCGGTCGTCGAGCCGGCCGATCAGGTCGTCCAGCTCCTCGCGGCGGAGCATCACCATCACGGCGTCCTCCGGGGAGACCGCGCCGGTGTCCTCGACCAGGTCACCGAACTGGGTCTCGCCCTCGTCGTCCACCGCCATGTTGAGGCTGACCGGATCACGGGCCCAGTCGAGCACGTCCTTGATCCGGGTCTCGGTGGTGTCCAGCTCGGCCGCGATCTCGGACGGCTCGGCCTCGCGGCCCAACTCCTTGGACTTCTCCCGCTGGACCCGCCGGATCCGCCCCAACTCCTCGACCAGGTGGACGGGCAGGCGGATGGTGCGGGACTGGTCGGCGATCGAGCGGGTGATCGCCTGACGGATCCACCAGGTCGCGTAGGTGGAGAACTTGAATCCCTTGGCGTAGTCGAACTTCTCCACCGCGCGGACCAGGCCGGCGTTGCCCTCCTGGATCAGGTCGAGCAACGGCAGCCCGCTGCGCGGGTAGCGCCGGGCGACGGCGACCACCAGTCGCAGGTTGGAACGGATGAAGACGTCCTTCGCCCGCTCGGCGTCGGCGGCTATCGCCTCCAACTCCTCGCGGGAACTGCCCTCGGGGAGTGCGACCCCGTGGCCGTCGGCCTCGTCCAGCAGGTGTTGGGCGTAGACGCCGGCTTCGATGCGCAGCGACAGCTCGACCTCCTCGGCGGCATCGAGGAGGGGGGTCCTGGCGATCTCGTCGAGGTACATGCCGACCAGGTCGCGGTCGGCCTCGAGGTTGGTCGGGCGGGCCGTACGAGTCCGGTCGGCCCTGTCGCGAACGACGGCACGGGTGGCCATGCTTGCTCCCTTGCTGGTGGATGCCCGGGTCTGGCTCGAGGGTCTGCGTTGGGGCGACGACACGCCTCCTCACCATGCGGGACCCCGGGGGCCTCGCACGTAACAATCCAACGAGCAGATTCCGGACAACATTCCCAAGTCGCTCAGATTCTTCGGGAGATGCAGTACCCTGCGCGATCCGGCACCGAATATCGACGCCGTGCGAGGGTTCGCCTACGCTGCGTCGAGTACGGCACGGGATCGACGACGGATCACCGTCATCCGTGCAACGCCCTGGGCGTCGCGAGAGATCCCCGCACCAGGTCCGCACAAAAGATGCCAAATCGCGATGCGCCACCCATCAGATCTACTCGTCGCGCTGGGAAGGTGTCAGCCATGCACCTGACCAGTAGCCCCGACCGTCCCGCGTGGGACCCGCGCCGCACGCCGCGCACCCGGCTCTCGCGTTACGCGGCGATCGCGCTGGGCGCCCTGGTGCTCTTCGGCGTGCTGCTCGCCCTGGTCGAGGGCGGCTGGTCCCCGTTGGCCCGGCTCGACCACGGCTGGACCTCGGCACTGCACGACTTCGCCCGCCAGCACACCGCGTGGACCGCCTCGCTGGAGACCACCACCATGCTCGGCGGCCCGCTGGTGATGCGCACCCTGCTCGCACTGGCCGCCGCCTGGCTCTGGGCGATCGGCGCTCGGACCATGGCGGGCTGGACCGCCGCCCAGGCGCTGGTCGGCTGGGGCGTCGAGGCGGCGGCCAAGGCGCTGGTCGGCCGGGCCCGTCCGAGCTGGCCCGACCCGGTGGCACACGCCGCCGGCGCCGCGTTCCCCTCCGGACACGCGATGGCCTCGGCGATCACGGCGGCCACCCTGGTCGCGCTGATCTGGCCGCGAGCCGACCGCGCCACCCGGATCGCCTGCTGCGCGCTGGCCGCGCTGAGCAGCGCCACGGTCGGCTTCACCCGGATCGGACTCGGCGTGCACTGGCCCAGCGACGTGCTCGGCGGCTGGTTCCTGGCGGGCGCGGTGCTCGGCGGGACCACGGTCGCGGTCGAGCTGTGGCGGCCCGGCGCGCTGTCGCGCGATGTGCGGCGGGTGGACTGGCGGACCAGACCCCGGGTGCAGAGCGTGCTGGCCCCCGTCGTGCCGTTCCCGGAGCTGGCCCCGGGCGAGGGCTACCGCTACCAGGACCGGCTCGGGCGGACCTTCGGCGGCGAGTTCGACGACAGGTTCGAAACCCGCGCGCCTGACGGGTCGTGAGATACCTCACACGAGTGGTCTGCGGCCACCCGGGAGGTAACCGGGCAGGGTCGGCCGAGTCCACCCAGTGCGGGTCCAGTCCGGTCAAACCTGGACATTGAGCGGTATATCGCCTGGCAAATCGATCACTCCCGGACACCTCGACCGCCCCGAAAACGGCCGGTTCGCGCACCGGAGAGATCCACCACATGGCACCGGACTCCCCAGTAAGTGCCCGGGTAGGGCAGACTGCTTCGGCTGGGCATAGCCATGTCCGGTTCGGGGGAACCGAGCACGACAGCGCGGCGGCGGCCGGTCGTCCGGAACTCGCGCCCATGCGTCAGCTCCGTACACCGACCCGCATCACCGCGCTCGCACTGCGGCAGCCCCGCAGCAGCACCTGCCCAGGCACCGAGCGACGGGGGTCCGATGACCACGCACACGGCGGGCGAGCCATACGGTTCGTATGGCCCGTCCGAGTCGTACGGGTCGGCGCAGCCGTACCCGGCGGCGCCGACGCAGGGTCAGGCGGATCCGGAGCTGGGCGGGCAGCAGGCGCAGGCGTACGGACAGGCCGCGCCCGGGTACGGGGAGGCCCCCCAGGGCTACCCGTACGCGCAGAACCCCCAGGAGTACGGGCAGGCTCCCCAGGAGTACGGCCAGCCCCAGGGCTACGGGCCCGGGCAGGAGTACGGGCAGCAGCCGGAGTACCCGCAGAACCCGTACCAGCAGCAGGATCCCTACCAGCCGCAGATCCACCAGCAGCGACAGGATCCGTACCAGCAGGACCCGTACCAGCAGCAGCCGTACCAGGACCAGCCGTACCAGGAGCAGCAGCCGTACGAGCAGCAGCAGGTCCCCTACCAGCAGTCCTACGAGCAGCAGCAACAGCCGCAGCAGCCGCCGTACGGCCAGCCCGACGGCTACCCCCAGGGCTACGGGCAGCCCGCCCCCGAGCAGTACTACGCGGGGCACTACCGGGAGCCGGAGCAGCAGCCGTACGTCGTCTCCGAGCCGTACACGCTGCCGCCCGACTACGGCATGCCGCAGATCTTCGGCGACCCGCCGACGATGTCCCTGTCGCTGCGGGCGATCGAGTCGTACGCCCCGCCGTCGCGCGGGCAGCTGCCGCAGCAGCGGGAGTCGGCGGACGAGGAGCAGAAGTCCGCGCCGTCCGAGGAGGCGGCGGCCGGGCGCAACGGGCTGATCATGGCGATCGGCACGCTGGCCTCGCGCGGCCTCGGCTTCGTGCGCAGCGCGATGCTCGCCTACGCGCTCGGCGTCAAGGACGTGGCGGCGACCTTCAACATCGCCAACACGCTGCCGAACATCGTCTTCACCATGCTGATCGGCGGCGCGCTCAGCTCGGTCTTCGTACCCGAGCTGGTGAAGGCGCAGCGGACCCACAAGGACGGCGGTGTCGCGTACACCGACCGGCTGCTCACCCTGTGCACGGTGGCGCTGGTGGCGCTGACGGCGGTGGCGGTCTTCGCCGCGCCGCTGCTCGTCAGCGTCTACGCACCGGACTGGCACGGGGCGCAGCGCGACCTGACCATCGCGCTCGCCCGGTACTGCCTGCCCGAGATCCTCTTCTACGGCCTCTTCACCCTGCTCGGCCAGGTGCTCAACGCCCGTGGCAAGTTCGCCGCGATGATGTGGGCGCCCGCGCTGAACAACATCGTCGCGATCGCGGTCTTCGGGCTCTATGCCGTGATCGGCGGCCAGGCCGCGGCGGTCGGCAAGGTGACCTCGACGCAGACGGCGATCCTGGGGATCGGCACCACCTTGGGCGTGGTGGTCCAGGCGCTGGGCATGCTGCCGTCGCTGCGGGCGGCCAAGTTCCGCTGGACGCCGCGCTTCGACTGGCGCGGCGCAGGCCTGAGCCAGCCGCTGCGGGCGGCGAGCTGGGCGCTGCTGCTGGTGATCGTCACCCAGGTGGCGTTCACCGCGCTGACCGCACTGACCACCAGCATCGACTCCGGCGCCAGCAACGCGGCCTACAGCAACGCCTACGCGCTCTTCGTGGTGCCGCAGGGCGTGATCACCATCTCGCTGGTGACCGCGATCCTGCCGCAGATGTCCCGCGCGGCGGACGAGGGCGACCTGCCGAAGATCGGCGCGGACCTGTCCCGGGTGCTGCGGAACTCGGCCGCGATGATCATCCCGATCACCATGCTCTTCATCGCGTTCGCCGGCCAGCTCTCCGGTCTCGCCTACGGCTACGGCGCCGGCGCCTCGGCCACCTCGCTGATCAGCTACTCGCTGCTGGCCTTCGCGATCGGCATCCCGTTCTTCTGCGCCCAGTACGCGCTGGCTCGCGGCTTCTACGCGATGAGCGACGCGCGGACCCCGTTCTGGCTGACGGTGGTCTCCTCCGGCACCAACGTGCTGCTCTCCTACCTCGCGTTCCTCGTGCTCAGCCCGCACTGGAAGGTCGTCGGCATGGCGAGCGCGCAGACGGTGGCCTGCGTGGTCAGCATGACGATCACCGGCCGGGCGCTGGCCAAGCGCCTGCAGTCGCTGCCGCCCGCGCCCGAGGACCCCGAGGCACGCGCCCGGGTGCTGCGGGCCTCGCTCAGCAACCGGGCGGGCAGCGGCCTCGACGGCCGCCGCGTCTTCGGGCTGCACCTGGGCCTGGTGCTGGCCTGCCTGCCGGGGGCGCTGCTGGGGCACTTCCTGGCGAGTGGGATCGGCGGCATGCTCGGCGGCGGGTTCTTCGGCAACCTGTTCGGCCTCGGCGTCGGCGCGGTGGTCGTGCTCGCCTCGCTCTTCGTGCTGGCCAAGCCCTTCGGCGCCGCGGCGGCCGTCGCGCCGCTGGCCCGTCGGCTGCGGCTGCCGTACCCGCAGGTCCCGGAACCCGCTGGGCGGCGCCGGCGTCGGTAGGCTGCCCGGACATGACCTCCGCTCACCTCTCCCAGCCGTTTCCCCTGCCCAGCCGTCCGCTGCGGGTCGCCGTCGCCCAGGCGGCCGTGGTCCGCGGCGCGGTGGACGCCAACGTGGCCCGGGTGGCCGCGCTGATCGAGCAGGCGGGCGCCGACGGGGTCCAGTTGGTGCTGTTCGCCGAGAAGTTCCTCACCGGGTACGAGCCGGAGCTGATCGCGAGTGATCCGGCCCGCTACACCGTGACCGAGGACGATCCGCGCCTGTCCCCCATCGCCGCCGCCTGCCGGGCGGCCGGCACCGCCGCCGTGGTCGGCGCGGCGACCCGGGACGCGGCCGGGGTGCTGCGGATCTCCGCGCTGGTCTTCGGGCCGGACGGCGTCCTCGCCGCCCGGTATGACAAGCAGTACCAGTTCGGCGGCGAGCCCGAGGTCTTCGCGGCCGGCACCACCGGCTGCACGGTCGAGCTGGCCGGCTGGCGGCTGGGCCTGGGCGTCTGCTACGACTCCGGCTTCCCCGAGCACGCCAGGGCCGCCGCGCTGGACGGCTGCCACGCCTACCTGGTCGGCGCACTGTTCAGCCGGGGCGGCGGGCGGCAGCAGGTCGACACCTGGTTCCCGGCCCGGGCGATCGACAACACCGTCTACGTGCTGCTGGCCAACCACATCGGGCGCACCGGCGCGATGGACACCTGCGGGCACAGCGCCGGCTGGGGTCCCGACGGCCGGCTGATCGCCGCACTGGGCGAGACGGAGACCGGGCTCGCGGTGGTCGACCTCGGCCCCGAGCGGCTGCGCGCGGTCCGGGAGGACCTGCGGATGCTGAGCGACGTCAAGGACCGGGACGCGGCCGCCACGGCGACCCGGGCGCTGGTGCGGCTGGGCTGAGCCGCACCAGCCCGCCGTCAGCGCGCCGCCGCCGGTGCTGGGGTGCAGAGCAGGGCCGCGCGCAGGTCGAGGCGGTCGTCCAGCCTGCCGAGGTCGCGATCGGTCAGCTCCTCGATCCGGCGGATCCGGTAGTGCACGGTGTTCACGTGGACGTGCAGCGCCTCGGCCGTGCGGGCCCAGGAGCAGTCGTGGCGGAGGAAGCTGACCAGGGTGGCCAGCAGCGCGCCGCCGGTGAGGCGGTCGTGCTCGGTGAGCGGGTCGAGCAGGCGGCGGCGGAAGGCGGCGGCCACCTCGGCCGGGATGCCGCGGACCAGCGCGGCCAGCGAGTCCAGTTCGGCGCTCGCCCCCACCGAGCAGGCAACGGGCTGAGCCGCGGCGGCCGCGTCCATGGCGTAGCGGGCCTGGCGCAGGCCCGCCGCCAGCTCGCTCGCCCGGCCGCCGGCGCGCGGACCGACGCCCAGCCGCAGCAGGTGGCGGTCGGGCAACCGGGCCTGCAACCGGGGCCAGACCTCGCGCAGCGCGGCCGTCAGTCGCGACGGGTCCGCCACGGCCACGACGGCGACGGCGCCGCCGCGCTCGTCGGCACCGACCGCGAACACCTCGCAGGGCGCCGAGCGCAGCGCCTCGGCCAGCGCGTCCGCCGCCCAGGGCACGTCCAGACCGTCGATCCGGGCGGTCACCGGGACCAGCGGGCCGTCGCCGGGCAGGCCGCAGGAGGCCAGCGCCTCGCCGAGCTCGTCGGCGTGCACCGGTGCCGCGCCGGTCAGCAGGCCCGACAGCCGCTCGGCCGCTCGGCGCCGGTCGGCGGCCGCGCCACGGCTGCGGGTCCAGAGGGTGGCGAGCACGTCGGCCAGTCCGTGCAGCATGGCGGCCTGCCCCGGGCCGGCGGCGTGCGGGTAGAGGTACCAGCCGTCGAACGGCGTGTCGCCGCCCTCGCCGATGGGGAGCGCCGCGGTGGCGCCGGTGGGACCGGTAGGGCTGGTGGGGCTCGGGAGCGCGAGTCGGATCGTCTCCGGGTCCGGGGCGGTGGCGCCGGTGGAGGTGGCGATGGCGCGTCCGGAGGCGGAGACCAGCGAGCAGGGGCCGCAGCCGAGCCGGGAGACCGCCTGCTCCAACACCTGGGCCGCCGGGGCGCCCGCGTACATCAGCTCGATCAGCTCGCGCCGAGCCCCCTCCGGCACCGTCGCCGCCTCGCCGGACTGCGTGCGCAGGTCACCCCAGAGACGTAGGTAGACCCGGTCGGTCACGGCCCGGAAGCTGGTCCCGGCCGGCACCGAGAGCAGCGGTATCCCGTGCACCCGGCACGCTTCGACCAACCCCGTCGGCACCTCGCCGTGCGTGCCCTCCCCCGCCAGCAGCGCGGCCACCCCGGCGCTGCGCAGCGAGGTGGCGAACCGCATCGCGAGAGCCTGCCCGGCGGGGTGGTCCGGCTGCCACCAGACCAGCCCGGAGAGCACCAGCTCGCCGGGCTGCAGGTAGCGGGCCGGGTCCTGGAGATCGGTGGAGGTGACACCGGTGACCGGGCGTTCCAGCAGCTCGGGCGGGCCCCAGGCCAACCGCAGCCGCAGGTCCGCCACGTCCAGGAGATCAGAAACGATCACCGCGACACTCCTCGGTACCGAGCACTCGGATGCGAGTGCCGCACCCGGCCGGCCCTCTTATCAGCCAGGGATTCAGGTGCAGATGCATGGTAAATGCCATGGGCCATGCCCTGTAGCCCCCGCTGGTTGATCATCCACCTGGCGGACGGTCGCAGGCGGGGCGGCCGGGACCGGGGCAGCCGTCGACCGAGCCAACTCGGTTCAGCGTAACGAAGTTGACGCACCGTCTGCGGGTGGCCGTGTGACCTTGCCCACACTGTTCGAACTCATGCGCCCTTTTCGGCCACTCGGAACGTCCAAGGAGAGGCAGTACGGGTAGCAACAGTGGGGGGAACATGTCGGGTGCGGGCAACAGTGGGGCGGTCCTGCGGATCGTCGGGCGTACGGTGGCCTGCGCCGTCTCCGCCTCGGTCCTGGCCGCGTGCGGATTCTCCTGGTACGCCTACCACGACCTCACCAGCGGGATGACCACCTCGAACGCGATCGAGATGGTGAAGCAGGCCGCCCAGCCCGGCCCGCAGCAGGCGGCGGTGTCCGCTCCGCCACGGCTGGACAAGTCGGTCAACATCCTGCTGATCGGCCTGGACAGCCGCAAGGACGAGAACGGCAACGACCTGCCCAAGCAGTTCGTCCAGGACCAGCTGAACGCCGGCAGCAGCGACATCGGCGGCTACAACACCAACACCCTGATCCTGATGCACATCCCGGCGAACGGCGGCAAGGTCGAGGCCTTCTCGATCCCCCGCGACGACTACGTCGACCTGGTCAACGTGCCCGGCGGCCACCCGCTCGGCAAGCACAAGATCAAGGAAGCCTACGACCGGGCCAAGTACTACGCCGAGGAGCAGCTCTCCAAGCAGTACTCGGGCGCGGACCTGGAACACCGGGGCCGCGACGCGGGCCGCGCGGCGACCCTGCTGACGGTGCAGAAGTTCCTCAACGTGCCGATCGACCACTTCGCCGAGCTGAACCTGAAGGGCTTCTACGACGTCGCCCAGGCGCTCGGGCCGATCACCGTCTGCCTCAACAAGGACGTCAGCGACCCGACCATCGCCCGCACCACCGACACGCCAGGCGGCGGCTCCGGCTTCGTGGGACACCAGGGGCTCAACCAGCTGGACGCCTCGATGGCGCTGGCCTTCGTCCGCCAGCGGCACAACCTGCCGGACGGGGACTTCGACCGGACCCACCGTCAGCAGGCGTTCCTCTCCTCGGTCACCAACAAGCTGGAGCAGGAGGGGATGTTCGGCGACCTCACCAAGATGCAGGGGTTGCTGGACGCGGTGAAGCAGGACCTGGTGATCGACAGCGGCTGGGACATCCTGGACTTCGCCCAGCAGGCCACCAACCTGACCGGTGGGAACGTCGAGTTCCACACGCTGCCGATGGAGGGCTACGCCACACTGGGGAGCGACGGGGACGTGAACCTGGTGGACGTGGGGAAGATCCAGGCGATGGTGCGGCAGACCATCGGCGGCATCGACCCGACGGCGGCGTCTGCGTCTGCGTCTGCCTCTGCCTCTGCCTCTGCCTCTGCCTCTGCGTCAACGTCGGCGTCCCCCTCGGACATTGCCCCGGCCAGTCCGTCCGCCCCGACCACGCCCAGCACTGCGGACAGCAGCACCCCGCCCTCGACCGACGGCGCCACCCCCTCCCCCAGCGACAGCTACTTCGGCCCGGCCGTCCAGGGCGGCGTCCCCTGCGTCAACTGACGCCGCCGGGCACCCGTGTCGGCACGGGAACCGAACTCGGCCGGGCCGCGGCGCCCGGCCATTGACCGTGCGGGCGGTGGACTATACCTTCCCTCTCATTGGTCTATGCCAATGAGTTCGTCGCACCATTCCCGTACCTCCCGCGTTCCCCACCGCCGCTCCCGCTCGCGGCGCCCGCCGAGGAGAGTCCATGCCAGCGACCCGCCGCACCGCCGTCCGCAGAGCCGCCGTCACCGCCGCTGCCGCCACCTGCGCCTTCGCCCTGCTGGGCGCGGCCCCCGCCAACGCCGCCCCGAGCCACGGGGGCGGACGGCCCGACGGCCAGAAGGAGTTGACCGGCTACTTCACCCAGTGGGGCATCTACTCCGGCTTCATGGAGAAGAACCTGGTCACCACCGGCGAGATCAACCACCTCACCGAGCTCGACTACGCCTTCAGCGACGTCACGGCGGACGGCCTGTGCGGCAGCGGCGACAGCTGGGCCGACTACCAACGCCCCTTCTCCGCCACCGAGTCGGTCGACGGGCAGGCCGACGCGGCCGGGCAGGCACTGCTGGGCAACTTCAACCAGCTGCGCGAACTCAAGGCGAAGTACCCGAAGTTGAAGATCGTGATGTCGATCGGCGGCTGGTCCTGGTCCGGGCAGTTCTCCCAACTCGCCGCCACCGCGGCCGGTCGCCAGAAGTTCGTCGCCTCCTGCGTGGACCAGTACCTCAAGGGCGACCTGCCCGGCCTGCCCGCGGGCGCGGCCGCCGGCATCTTCGACGGCTTCGCCGTGGACTGGGAGTACCCGGGCGAGCCGGGCAACGGCAACCCCTACGGCCCGCAGGACACCCCGGACTACACCGCGCTGATGCGGGAGTTCCGGCAGCAGGAGACCCAGGCCGGGGCCGCCGACGGCAAGCGCTACCTGCTCACCGCGAACACCTCCGCCAACCCGGCGTTCGCCGCCAAGCTGGAGCTGCGGAAGATCGCCCAGGTGGTCGACTGGTTCAACGTCATGACCTTCGACTACCACGGCAGTTGGGAACCGACCGGACCGACCGACTTCTCCTCCGCGCTGTTCCAGGACCCGCGCGACCCGAACCCGGCCGACAACCGGTACAGCGTCGACCAGGCGGTCCAGTACTACGAGAACCAGGGCGTGCGCCCCGAGCAGATCGGCCTGGCCATCCCGTACTACGCCCACGAGTGGACCGGCGTCACCCCCGGCCCGAACGGCGACGGCCTCTTCCAACCCGCCACCGCGGGCGCGGCCGGCACCCCGGACTACAACCAGGTGGTCACCGCCCCCGGCAAGACCTACTGGGACCCGCTGGCCGCCGAGCCCTACAAGTACGACCCCACCACCGGCACCTTCGCCAGCTATGACGACCCCGCCTCGGTCTGGCTCAAGGGCCAGTACATCCGCGCCAGAAACCTGCGCGGCACCTTCGCCTGGTCCATGGACGGCGACACCACCGACGGCAGCCTGACCGCCGCCCTGGGCGAGAGCCTGAACGGCCACTGACCACCAGGCCGCCCCGGCGATGACGCAGAATGCCCCGCGACCCGATCGGGTCGCGGGGCATTCTGCGTCACGCGTGCGGTGTGCCCCAGGCAGGATTCGAACCTGCGACACGAGTTTTAGGAGGACCGGGGTGGGTCAACTGGGCTGACCTGCTGCTGTCCTGACTGGGCATCCTTGCGCTGTCCGCCCGCCCCGGCCCGCCGCTTCCCTTGGCGCCCCGTCCGACCTGGCACGGCTGTAGCACGGTGCCTACGCTGCGTCGTCTCGCTCCAAGATCAGGCTGATCGAGCCTTCTTCAAGGTTGACCCCGCCATCAAGGTGCAAGTGGTATCCCCATCTGAGTTCAGGATCGGCGAGACCGACAAGTTGCTCAGCCAGAGCATGAAGCCCTGCCGCGTTAGCTGCGATGGTGATCTCGGCCCCTGAGCCGTACACGTTGATTCGAGGGGAGTCCATTGCGGCACGGTACCGCGCGGGTTCGGCCGGCCGGCCAGTCCTCGGGCTGAGCGGGGTGGTTCCCTCCTCGCTCGGGCAGCTTCGCCGGACCAGGGTTCCCGGGGGCCGCCAAGGCTCACGCCCGTGACGCTTGCGCTTGGCCTTGGCGGCCCTGGGGTTCCGGGTGCGCCCTCAGCCGCTCCAGGTCGGCGGTGTAGGCCGGGCGAGCGGCCGAGCGCAGTTGGCGTAGGGCTGAGCGGCCACGGAGATGCCCAGGCCGTACACCTCGGTCAGGATGCCCGGTACCAGGGTGTCGGCGTACCCGTCCGCCCACTTCTTGATCTGTTGAAGGTGACAGGCGGCACCTCACCTGCTCCCGGGGGCCCGCTCGCTCAGGCCGGCCCGCCGTCCTGCGGGGCACGGCCGCCCTGACCCCGCAGCCGGGCGGCGTGCTCCTCGATCCGAGCGTTGCTGGCGGCTTCCTGCTCGGCCTTCTCCTCCCGCCTCGCCTGCTCCAGCTCGGCCTCAGCCTGCTCCACCTTGGCCAGCTCCTGGTCGATCCGGAGTTCCAGCTGCCGCCCCCGCAGGTCGTTGATCCTCTCCCCACGGCGCTTCTCCCGGCGCAGCGCGCGCTCGTGGAACTCCTCGGCGGCAGCCATCTGCCGGGCCACCAGGCCGTCGTAGGTCGTCGAGCCGCTCATCAGCTTGGTGATCGCCGGCAGGCAGTCGACCGCGATGAGCAGCAGTCGCAGCAACCACTGGGCCGCCCACACCATCCCGCTCCGCCCGGCCAGCCGGTCCAGCGCCTGGTCCTCCTCCAGGATGTCGATCTGGCCCTGGGCGGCACGCCGTTGCTGGACGAGGCCGGTGATCCGGCCGTCGATCTGGGCGGCGTAGCCCTTGGTCGCGTCAGCGGCGGTGGCATCCAGCTGGAGGACCTGGGTGTTGAGGGCGGCGAGCTTGCCCTGCTGGGTGTCGATTCCCGAGTCCGTCCTGAACTGGTCCGCCTCCTGCCGGGCGCGCAGACAGTTCGGACCCTGGCCGACCCGGCCGCTCAGTCCGGTGCCGGCCTTTCCGTTGCACTCGTCCCGGGCCAGCTGCTCCTTGGCGTCCAGCTGCTGCTGCACCGAGGCGACCTGGGTCTGCAGCTGGTCCCGTTCCGCCGTCACCTGTCGCAGGTCCTGCTGGGCGGCGGTCACCGAGTCCGTCGCCTGGAGGCGGTACTGGTCGCAGCCTGCTTCGGCGACCACGCTCCCGTTCTCGGGGTTGCAGTGCTTCAGCAGGCTCTCGTAGGCCAGCACGTCGTTCTGCCGCTCGTCCCTGACCTCCTGCTGGATGGCCGGCTGGAACACCCGCAGGACCAGCGGCTCCGCGATGACCGCGCCGAGCAGCACCGAGAGCACGAGCCGGGGCACCATCGTGCGCCACTTGGCGGCGCCGCTGCTGCCGTGCGTGCTGGCGATCAGCCAGGCGTCGAAGGAGATGATCACCCAGGCCCAGCCGAGCGCGACCGGGATGAGGAGCGGCCACGGCACCTGGACGAACTTGGTCACCGCCGTGAACAGTGAAACCCCTGCCAGCAAACCGGTGTTGAGTACGATGGCGCCGAGCCAGACGTACCGGCGGCGATCCTCGGGCACCCAGTCGAGGAGGTCTTCCTTGACGCCGGCGAACTTCCGCAGCAACCGGCCCACGCCATAGGAGGGCTTGGCGGGACGGTAGGGCCCGCCGGTCCTGCGAGCGCCCTCGGTGAGGGCGGCATCGAGCAGCAGTGCGTTCAGGGCACCGTCGAACTCCGTGGGGCCCGGCTGGTCGTGCTCAGGGCGCTCCGGCGGTTCTGCCACCGCGGGACCGCGAACCTCAGTAGTCATCCTCTTCCCTCAGGCCCTTGATCGATTCGTCAAGGCTCTCCGGAGCGAACTCGTCCGGCTCGTCCTCGTTCGGGTCCACCGTCGTGCGCCGCGCCGCAGGACCGATCGCCGGGGCTTCGGGGTCCGCCGGACCGGTGCCGAGCGCCTGTGCGCCGACGGCCTCCTGGATCAACGAGCCCACGTCGATGTTGGTGTGCGCGGTGTGGCCCTCCTTGATCAGATTGATGAGCAACTCCCGCCTGACCTCGGCGTCGCGGGCCTCCCTGAGCCGCCGGGCCGCGCGCTGGTTGCCCTCCTCCTGCTGCAGGACGCGCATCAACTCGAGGGGGTCCAGGCTGCCTGCGGCATGGGCGAGATGGGCGGCCTCGGTGGGGCTGTCGCCGACCTGCTCCTTGGTCAGCCGAGCCGCCCGGAGCGCGAACTCGCGGCGTTCCTGCTCCAGCAGCAGCTCATTGGTCTGGTCGGCCGTCGACGCGCCATGGCGGTGGTCCCGCTCGCGCTCGTCCAGGTCCTGCTCGTACTGCTGGCGCTGCGAGCCCAGCGTGTGGCTCTGACGCTGCCGTTCGAAGGCCAGCGCATGGTCGAACTCCTGTGTGCGCCGCTGCTCCTCGAAGTCCGAGAGCACCTCGGGGGTCCGTACTTGGACGCTCTCCAGCTCCACCGTCATGCCGTCGAGCCTCAGCGGCCGTTCGGTGATGTAGGCGAAGACCTGTGCGCTGGCGTTGCGGCGAACGGTGTTGACGTCCTTCAGTCGGTGGTCGAGCCCGAGTTCGAAGATCTGCCGGTGCTTGCGCAGGTGCGCCCGCAGTGCCAGCCCGGCATCCGTCAGGCCCTCCGCCACGATCTCGACGGGATCGGTCACCGTGCAGACGAAGGTGACCTCGACCGTGAACTCGCTGGCCTCCGCCGAGGGGATGGGCAGGAGCACGGTGACGGGCGTGTTGCGGCGCAGGTCGACGACGCTGACGTGCGAGGCCTCCACCACCGGCTGATCGCTCAGCCGGCCCTGGCCGGTGTCCAGGTGGTACTTGCCGTCCACCCGGTACACCATCACCTCGTGCGCGGAGACCGTCGGCAGCTCGTGCGCCTCGCGCTTGCGGGGCAGCAGCCCGAGCGGGCCCCGCTTGCGCGTCTGCGCCAGTGGACGCTGGACGACCACCGGGTACGGCTTGCTCATGTGTCGCCTTCCAGGAGCTCGTGGCGGTCGGCCTTGGCCACCGCCGCCAGGAGGATCTCGATCAGGGCCCGGGCCTGCCCGGGAGTACGTCGCAGACCGGCCGCCACCAGGCTCAGGTCACTGCGCAGCGGCCGGTACTCGTCGGGCGGCAGTGCGCGGGCCAGGTGTTCACCGAGCCGGGCCGCCTCGTCGGCCGGCTGGTCGCTGATCCTGCTCAGGCCCGCCAGACCGGTCGCCAGCGCCCCGAGGGCCCGCTGCCGGCTCGGCCGGTGCCGCAGCGCCGCGGCCCACAACCGGGCCACCACGGCCGTCCGCTCCGGCCAGCGGTGCAGGTACACCATCACCACCGGCACCCCGCTCTGGTCGTCGGTCACCTCGACCAGTTCCAGCACGGTCTCGATCACCAGGACGCTGGGCCGCGAGCCACCGCCCTCGTACAGCTCGTGGTCCAACTGGGCCGGGATCCGTCCCGGTTGCTCGCCCTCCGAGGTCAGCAGGCCGAACAGTCGGGCCAGCGCCTGCTGCGACGGCTGGCGGTTGCGGCCGCCGCGCCGGATCGCCCGCCAGATCGCGGCGATCGCCCGGCTCGGGTAGCGCAGGCCCAGCTCCCCGGCGAACGCCACCACGGCCGCCCAGCGCCGGGCCGCTGCCCCGTCCCGCGCCCAGGACTCGGCGGTGGTCAGCGCGACCGGTGCGAGGGTGTCGTCCGCCAGGCACATCAGCCACAGCGTGAAGACGGCCGTCTCCTGCCCGGCCCAGCCCGCCGCCCCGCCCGCCCAGGCCCGGAGGTAGGAGCGGTCGACCTCCTCGATGTCGCACTTGGCCAGCAGCGCGAGGCCGGTGGCAACAGCCGGCTTCAGCTCGGGGTCCAGCCGGTAGCCCTGCCGGACGGTCCCGTTCAGCCAGCCGCGCACCCCGTCCCAGAACGCGTTGTCATAGCGGTCGTAGAGCTCGCTCAGCACCCGCTCGCGGAACGCCGGTTCCCGGAAGTCCATCACCCGGCGGCTGCGGACGCCGTCCGCCACGGTGCGGATGGTGACCAGCCCGGCCGGATCGACGAACTGCTTGCGATGGCCCGGCAGGGTCGCCACGGCCTTCTCCGCCCGGTCGGGTTCGGCGACCGTGCTCGGCACCGCGGCCGCCATCTGCTCCTCAAGCCGGTGCAGCTCGGTCTCGACCGTCCGCACCGCGGTGCCAGCGGTGAACGCTAGCGCGGCAACTCCCAGGATCTCCCTGGGCGATCGCGGCTCCTGGAACCAGTTGCCGGCGATCTCGGTGGCCGCCACCGCAAAACGCTCCATCGCCCGCTCCGGCGACCCACCCTGCGCGATCTGGCGCACCACCTCCATCAGATCCTGCGGGCGGAAGGCCGGCGGCACCGCCTGTGCGAACTGCTTCAGCTCCTGCTCGGTGAAACTGTGCCCACCGAGACGGTCGACGATGATCGCCATCGGGTCGGGGCGCTCCCAACTCTGGCGCCACGGCGAGCCCAGCGCCGCGCTGGCTGTGGTGACCACCAGGAAGGACTTGGCATCGGAGACCTGGTCCCTGATCCGATGCCAGAGGTGTGCCACGTCCTCCGCCGGGGTGGCATCGGCAACCCGCCCCGGAACCACGTAGCCGAACCCGGCGTGGTACTCGCGCACGGCCAGCTGGTTGAGCGTAACGGTGGGCGCCAGCAGGATGGTTGACCCCGACACGACCTCCCGGAGCAGGGCCAGCGCACCAGCGCTCTTACCCATGCCCGGAGACCCGGACAGCTCCACCACGCAGTTGCGGCGCAGCAGAGCGAGCGCCGCCGGGTAGCACGCCGGAGCCTGGTACCCGTCCAGGGTGTCGGCGACCTCGTCGGCGGTGAGCTTCCCGGTCTCGGGTAGTCGCCCCCGCCCCCGACCCCCCTTGCCGGATGTGCCGACCCCGAACACGCCTCCCCTGGCATCCACCTCACCGTTGAAAACCATGGTCACGAACTGCTGTACTGCCCCGCGCAGTTGGCGGCCATCCGGCTCCACCCCGGATTCGATCTCCGGGTCCTCGGCCGCAGCAGGGTAGCCGGCGGACTCACCCTCCGGCCCGGTTGTGGGTTGGGAGAAGGTCATCCAAGGGCTCCGTTGCTGATCCCGAACACCGCACCAGGAGCGTGCACGCTTCCGTTGACGACCGTGTGCACCATCTGGCCCTGCCCGAGGCCAGGTGCGCGGGTGACCGCAGACGCCGGTCCCGGAGCGACTGCGCGCTGCGCACCACCGGGTGCCTCCAGGCGCAGCGCCCTGATGTCACTGCCCGGCACCCGCAGCCACGCACGCACCCTGGTCTCCTTGTTGTCCACGGCAACCTCGCGGAAGTCCTGGTCGGTCAGCTTCGTGTGGCGCTGCACCACGACGTCCTGGTACACCTCGTCGGACACCATCACCGCGAGCAGTGCCCCGTCGTCCTGTTCCAGCGCGAGATGCGGCGGGCGACTGTCCACCAAGCGGCTCACCAGGACGACCCCTTGGCCCGCATACCCGTTGTCGGCCTTGATCGCCGCACCGAAGTGGATGGCGAGCCGGAGCCGCATGCGGAACTCCGGCAGTCGGCCGTGGTTGTAGTAGCGCAGGGCGGCATGGAGTTCGGCGACGAAGTCGTCCACCACGACCGGTTCGGCCTCCTGGTCCGGCAGGATCGCGAGTTCGCCATCCCCGGCACCCTGCCGGCTCCAGTCGAGACGGTCGAGCCCGGAGGCGTGGGCGGCTTCGTTGAGCACCATGAGCAGCGCACGCTGGACGTCCGCGTGCTCGCGGTCATCCCGGCGGCCGTAGCCCATGACGTCGACGGACAGCAGCAGACGACGAGCGAATCCCGGTTTTTGCACCAAGGCTGATCAACCTTTCGCACCGATCGGTGGGCGACAGAGAGTCAGTGTCGCGTGCGGGTACGACAGAAGATCCCGCAAAAGTACGGCGTTCACCCGTACCGTTCAGGGCAGGCCGTGCAGCGACGATCACTTTACTGATTCATACGGCATCGCCGAGTTACTTTCGAGATCCCATGGAGGCGGCAACTCATCCTCTTGGGGGCACAAGTGACTGATCATCCGATTGAACGGTCTCCATCAACTGACCTGGAGACGGCCCTCGCCGCCATGACGGCCGCCCAGGGTTATGTGCAACAAGCCGACGCCAAGGTGAACACGCTCTTGGTCCTGCACACCGGCGGCACCGTGGCAGCGCTGGGTGTGCTGGGGGGAACCTCCGGGCGTACCGTCGTCGTCTGGGTGCTGCTCGCCCTGTTCGCCGTGGCCTTTCTGGTCTCCGGGTACCACGTGCTGCAGGCTCTGCGTCCCCGGATGGATCCGCCGGCGCTGCCCAGCCGGTTCGGCATCGTCGGGCCGCAGCCCGAGGGCACTGCCGCCCCTGAGACGCAGGCGGCGGAGGCGTGGGCGATGTCCCGGCTACTGTCCCGCATCGCCCTGTTGAAGAACCGCCATCTCGCCACGGCCACGCCCTGGGCCGGCGCGATGATCAGTTGCGCCGTGTTCGCGGCCTTGTTTCGAGGGTGATCGGGGCGAGGTCGGCGAAGCGGCGCAACCCCCGCAGATCGAGCACGGTCACCCCTCGGTAGTGCGGACGCACCAGCCCCTCGGCCTTGAGCCGACGCACGGCCTGCCCGACGGCGTCCTCGCCCGCACCGATCAGCCGACCGAGCTCGGGCTGCGAAAGCTCCACCCCGATCGAGGTACCGCCGTCCCCTGAGCGCCCCAGCAGATCCGCGAGTTCGACCAGCACCCTGGCCAACCGGATCGGCACACCATAGGCGACGAAGTCCAACCGGCGGCGATTCGCCGAGTCCAGTCGGTCGGCAAGCACCGCGGCCACGTGCTGGGCCGCCTCCGGGAAGCGACCGAGGAACGTCAGAAAGCGGTCGCTGGTGACCACGGCGACCCTCAGCGGCGTGCAGGCGGTGACCGTCGCCGACCTCGGTACCTTGCGCAGCGCCGCCTGCTCGCCGATCAGGTCACCGCTCACCCGGATGCTGAGCAGCGTCTCGGCTCCGCCCTCCAGGCCCGCGGTCACCTTCGCGCAGGCCACCGCCGTCGGGTCGGCGGGCTGGAGAAGCATGACATGCCGGCTCGACTCACCCTGGTGCAGCAGGACATCGCCGGCCTCGAAGGCCGCCGTCCGGGACAGCGCCAGCAGCTCCGCAGCCTGGTCAGCCGGAAGTCGATCCATGAACGAGCCGAGGGCCCAAAGTGGAGGGCCGTCAGTGCCACGTGTACTCACACCATGTATTGAACCCGCTGTGCTGCCAACGACAAAGCACGGCGCCATCCCCCAGCGGGACACTGGAACGGCTGAGGTCCCCTCGCACATGCGCGTGGGGACCTCGTCTGTGCCCCAGGCAGGATTCGAACCTGCGACACCAGCTTTAGGAGAGCTGTGCTCTATCCCCTGAGCTACTGGGGCATGGGCTCCACCCGGAGGCGAGGCCCAGGTCGGTGGGATCGCCACCTGACCGATGACAGACTAGCGGATCGGTCCGCCGAGGGTCGCTGCCGTTGCCGGTCGGGTACGCGTCGAGGCCCTCGGCGGTGGTCGTTCGGCCGGGGTGCGGGTCGGGGTGACTACGATCTGAGGGCGCGCGTCGTGCCGTCGGTCGGTGTCGGGGAGGGGTCACGCTGTTCGGGCTGCTGTCCCGCCTGCTGGCGTCCAGGCGGGCCGATGAGGACCGGTGGGACACCCGGCCGACGAGGGCGCACGTGCTCGCGGTGGTCCGCACCCTCACCTCGGCGACCCGGGTGATGGACGTGTTGCCGCTGCTGCGGGCGCGGGACGGGATCGAGCTGTACATCACGGTCAACCCGGGCTCGGCCTTCACCGCCGGGCTGGACGCGTACCTGGAGTCGCTGGACGGGATCACGGCGCTCAGCTGGTCGGCGGCCACCCGGCGGGGCTTCGACCTGGCGGTGGCTTGCACGGTGAACAGCTCGATGCGCCGGTTGCGGGCGCCGCTGGTGGTGCTGCCGCACGGGGCCGGGTACAACCGGTTGGTGCGTCCGACCACCGGTGACGACGTGTCGCCGGCCGGGCTCTCCCGGCAGGAGCTGACCTGGCGCGGGCGGGTGGTGCCGGCGGTGATCGGGCTCTCGCACGAGGAGCAGCTCGAACGGCTGCGCCGCTCCTGCCCGCAGGCGCTGCCGCTGGCCCGGGTGGTCGGCGACCCGTGCTTCGACCGGCTGCTGGCCAGCCTGGCCGAGCGCGACCGGTACCGGCGGCTGCTCGGCGCGGTCGGCGGGCGCCGGCTCGTGGTGGTCAGCTCGACCTGGAGCGAGCACTCGCTGCTCGGCCGCTGCCCCGACCTGCCGCTGCGGCTGGTGCGGGAGTTGCCGGCCGACGAGTACGCGGTGGCCGTCGTGCTGCACCCCAACATCTGGGCCCGGCACAACCCGCTGGACCTGCTGCGCGAGGCGGTGTCGGCCGGGCTGCTGGTGGTGCCGCCGCAGAACGGGTGGCAGGCGGCGCTGGTCGCGGCCGACTGGGTGGTCGGCGACCACGGCTCGGTCTCGCTCTACGGCGCCGCGCTGGACCGGGTCACCCTGCTGGCCGCCACCGGCGAGGCCGAGCTGGCCCCGGACTCCCCCAGCTACGCCTTCGGTCGCGGCGCCCCCGCGCTGGACCCGGCAGGACCGCTCGAGCCGCAGCTGCGCCGGGCCGCCGAGCAGCACCAGGAGGCCTCGGACAACGTACTGTTGACGCTCACTCAGCGCTCGCTGGGCGAGCGCGGCCACTCGGCCCGGATCCTGCGCGAGCTGCTCTACTCCTACCTGGCGAACGTCGAGGAGCCCAAGGAGGAGGCACACACCACGCCCTACCCGGATCCGGCCCCGGCCGACCTGGCCCGGGTGAGCGCCTACGACGTGCTCGGCGAGGCCACCGGTGATGACGGCGTGCGGATCCGCCGCTACCCGGTGGGCCCCGGACACCTGGCGGCCCGCGGTTTCTACGCCGTGACCGCCGAGGCCGGCCTGCGCCGCCGCCAGAGCGCCGAGGTGATCGCGCGCACCGAGCCCGGAGCGGATCCGGAGCCGCTGGTCTGGCTGGCCCGGGTGGCGGGCCAACTGCCGGGCCTGGCGGTCGCGGTGGCCGCCCTCGACGAGGACCGCCACCTGGTGCGGCTGCGCTCGGGGGTGGTCCTTCAGGCGCAGGCGGTGCGCCCCTGGGGGACGGCGAGCGCGCCGCTGGACCCGGTGCTGCTGGGGGCCGCGGTGGCGGTGCGTCAGCAGGAGGAGCTGGCGGGCCGGGAGCTGGTGATCGAGGCGGGGCGGCGGGTCAGGGTGCGCTTCACCGCTCGCCCGTAGCGCCCCCGGCCTCAGTCCGAGCAGTCCGCGCCGGGCAGCACCCCCGCAGCGCCGCGCAGTTCGCGGATCCGCTCCCGGCAGGCGCGGGCCAGCCCGGTGTCGCCCACCCGCTCGGCCAGCCCGGCCAGCAGCTCCAGCGCCTGGTCCGCCTTGAACCGGTGGCCCAGCCGCAGCGCCAGGTCGGCGGCCCCGGACAGTCGCTCGATCGCCGCCGCCGGCTGCCCCAGCGCCTCGTGGATCCGTCCGCGCAGGATGCCGAGCCGCATGATCATCACCTGGTCACCGGTCCGCTCGGCCAGCTCGGCGGCCCGCTCCGCCTCCGCCAGCGCCCGCGCCGGTGCCTCAGGTCGGTCGGGCACGGCGAAGAGCGCCTGGGCCAGGTTGTAGCTCTGCACCACGATGCCGTGCGTGTCACCGGCGTTGGCCTCCCGGGCCTCGGTGAACATCGCCACCGCTGCCTCGGCCCGGCCCTGCGCCAGGCAGAGCAGGCCCTGCGACTCGCGCAGCATGCCGGCCAGCCGCGAGTCCGTCACCCGGGGCAGCAACTCGCCGGCCAGCGCGAGCTGCGCGGCGGCGAGTTCGTGCTCGCCGAGCTCGTAGTGGGCGCGGGCGAGCTGGTTGCGCATCCGGATCTCCGCGTCCGGGCGGGCGTCCCAGCCGGCCGCCTCGACCCCCAGTTCGTGCGCCTCGATCCAGTCGGCGTAGAGCTTGCGGCCGTGGTAGAGCGGCCACAGCGACTCGCACAGCCGCCAGACGGCACCGTGCAGGCGCTGCGCGGCAGCCGCCCGCAGCAGCACCAGGATGGTCGCGCTCTCCCGCTCCAGCCAGTCGAGGTCCGGCGCGTGGTCCGTCAGCAGATCCGTCAGCAGGCCTGCGGCGGGCGGCTCCTGGAGGCGGAAGCGCTCGCCGAAGGAGCGGTCGGCGAGGGCGGTGCGGTGCAGGTAGTAGTCGAGCAGGCGGCGCTGCACGGCCGCGATCTCGGCGGCGCTCAGCGCTCCGGCGGCCCGGCGGGCGGCGTGCTCGCGGACCAGGTCGTGGCAGCCGAACCGGTCCTCGGCCGGGTCCTCCGGCGGCTCGCCGGCGACCGGCAGTTCGTCGATCAGGTGCGCGTCCAAAAGGTCGTCCAGCGCGGGATCGACCGGGCCACCGCCGGCGGCGACCTGGAGGACCTCGCGGGTGAACCGGGCCCCGGGCAGCACCCCGATCAGCTGGTAGAGCCCGCGGGCCGGTTCGGGCAGCCCGGCGCAGACCGCTTCGAGCGCGTCGTCCACCCCGTCCTGACGCGGCCGGTCGGCCAGCGCGGCCACCACCCGGCGGACCGTCAGCTGCCGGCGCCCGATCAGCTGCGAGCCGACCGCGTTCAGCGCCAGCGGCAGCCCGCCGCACCGGGTGACCAGCTCGGCCAGCTCCTCCTCCGTCCCGCGCCCGGACCCCAGCCAGCCGCGGACCAGCTCGCTGCCGGCCCCGGTGGTCAGCGGCGGCACGGTGAGCACCTGGGCGCCGTCCAGCGCCAGGTGCTCCAGGCGCCTGCGCCCCGCCACCACCGCCAGGCCGTCGCCCGGCAGCAGGGCGCGGACCTCGGCCGGCTGCTCCACGTTGTCGAGGAAGACCAGCAGCCGGCGGCCCTTGGTGATGCTGCGGAAGAGCGCGCTGCGCTCGGCCGCCGTGTCCGGGATGTACTCCTTCTCGACCTGCAGCGCGCGCAGGAAGCTACCGAGCACCTCGCCGAGGTCGACCGCGCCCTGGTGGCGGATCGCCGCCAGGTCGGCGTAGAGGTCGCCGTCCGGGAACTGCGCCCGCTCGCGCTCGGCCCACTGGGCGATCAGCTCGGTCTTGCCGACCCCGCCGAGGCCGGTGAAGGCGACGATGGACGGCCCGTGGCCGTGCCCGACGCCGGCCAGCGCCTCGGTGAGCGCGGCCAGTTCGGCCGCCCGGTTGACAAAGGCCCGGCGCAGCGGCTGGATCTGCCGCGGCGTGACGTGCGGACGGTGCGGTGCACGGAAGTTGACGGTGACGTTCTGCCCCTGGACGAGCTGCTCGATCCGGCTGTCGCTGATCGAGTTGTTCACCGTCGGCCCCGGGCCGCCCGTCTCGCCCTGCGGTGCCATCCGCCGCCCCTTCCGCCGTCCGCCCTGACCGCGACCCTCCGTACCAGCCTACGGGCCGGCCGGTCGCCGGGGGCGGAAACGGGCGGGGAGTCGGGCGCGGAGCCGGGCACGGAAGCCGGCGGAGAGCAGATCCAGCGGGTCGAAGCTCCCGGGGCGGGCGCGGGTCAGCGGGTAGCAGGCGAGGCCGAGCAGGACGGCGCTGAAGTGGCCGACGCTGGTGAAGTCGCGGGCGCGCAGCATCGCGATGCCGTAGAAGAGCAGCAGCCCGACCAGGTAGAGGTAGCGCCAGGGGCGGACGAGCAGGTAGACGAGCACCGCCTCGACGCCGGCCAGCGCGTAGCTGACGCCGTAGTCGAGGGTGAACCTGGCCCGCTCGGGGGCGTGGCCGTGCTTGATCGCCCAGTACAGCACGCCCTCGCTCAGGTAGGTGGCCCCCACGTGCGCGATGACCACCACGAGCAGCCAGCGGGCGGTGCCCAGCCAGCGTTCGGCGGGCGCCTGGAAGATGTTGTAGAGCACGAAGTAGAAGAACCAGCCGCCGCCGGCGATGTAGAAGGCGCTGGTGATCAGCACCCGGATCGGATCCGTGCCCAGCGCGTGCAGATTGGTGGAGCGGTGCTCCAGGATCCGGTGCTCCGCGTGCGGGGAGACATGGCGCAGCGCAACCGTGGTGGCGAAGAGGATCAGCAGCCAGATGTGGGTTCCTGGGGCGCTGCAGATGTAGGCCCAGTACCCGCGGAGCAGCCTGCCGACTCGGTGACCCATGGCCCCAGTCTCGGCGTTGAGCGCCCGGGCCGGAATCTTGCCACGCCCTAAGTATTGACGCGATGCCATCTAAGGGTCTGTCATATGTCACATTGCGTTTGAGTCTGTGTGCTTTTGATGGATTGTCTATCGCTCGGAGCCACCATGCCCACCGCCCGCCTCCCCCGCACCGGCACGCTCACCCTGACCCTCGCCCTGTCGATCACGCTCGCCCTGACCAGTTGCCTGACCGGCTGCTCCAGCAGCACGGGCATCCCCAAGGCGACCGGGCAGATCTCGCTCACCTACCTGCAGAAGCAGGGCGACCAGCAGTACTTCAAGGACGAGGCGGCCGGCGCCCGGGCCAGGGCCGCACAACTGGGGGTCGACCTCAAGATGGTGGACCTCGGCACCGACGCGAGCCGGACGGTCACCGAGTTGCAGGCCGCGATAGCCGCCAGGAGCCAGGGGGTGATCGTGGTGGCGCCGGACCCCTCGGTGGGTCCGCAGGTGGTGCAGGCCGCCAAGGACGGCAGGGTCGCCCTGCTCGCCTCGGACGACCAGCTGTGCGGCGTGGCCACCGATCCGGCGGCCTGCGCGCACCAGGACCTGGTGCCGCGGGTCGGCTTCAGCGGCGAGCAGTTGGGGACCGCGGTGGGGCAGCGGGCGGCCCAGGAGTACCAGAAGGCCGGTTGGACCGCGGCCGACACCCGGATCATCTCCGCCTGGCAGCCGGACGTCTCGGTCTGCGGCGACCGGGTCAACGCCGCCGACGAGGCCTTCTTCGCCGCCGCCGGACGGCTGCGGGTGCTGGACGTGGCGACCGACAACACCGTCGCGGGCGCGCAGACCCAGGCGGCCGCCACCATCGCCGCCAACCGCGGCGTCAAGCACTGGGTGGTCTGGGGCTGCAACGACGAGAACGTCCAGGGCGGCATCAACGCGCTGCAGCGGGCCGGGGTCCGCGCGGACGACGTGATCGGCGTCGGCCTGGGCGCCTACCTGGCCTGCCAGGACTGGGGCAGCGGGCAGCCGTCCGGGATGCGGGCCGCGCTCTTCCTGAACGGCACCGAGGTCGGCGCGCTCGCGGTGCAGACCATGGTCGACCGGCTGCGCGGCGGCAAGGACTTCCCGGCCGAATCGCTCGCCCCGGCCGCCATGGTGGACGCCGGCAACTGGCAGTCCGGCGGCGTCAAGTGCTCCTGACGGCACGTCGGTTCCGGCCTTCCCGGCCAACGCTTATCGATTGTTGATCGCCGCTGGCTAGCCTCGTCCGGGTGAACGAGACCAGCGCGACGACCCCGCCCGAGTGGTGCCAGCCCGGCGACCTGGAGAACTTCGTCCTGCTGCTGAGCGGCCTGCGGGAGTCGCTCGCGGAGGACCAGGGCGCACAGGAGCAGAGCGCGCAGGTCGGGGGTGCGCAGGGGCAGGGCGCTCACGAGTAGGGGCGCGCCTCTCCGCCCCGTACATCGGGCGAACATCAGCGCTCCGTCAAGGAGGATTACGGGAGGTTACGAGAGGGTGGTGTGCCGATGGGCCGCCGGCATCCCCGCCCGCCGTACGTCCCCGCAAGCGCCGGCTCGTCGGTCTCCGCCCTGCCGTGCTGACGCGGTGTTCACCGCTCCCGACGCGGCTTGAGCAGGTCTTCGGCCGCCGCCGCCAGGGCTTCGGGCGGGCCCGTGACGGGTTTCCCAGTCACTCCACAGCGGGTCCTCAGTCGGGCCCGGGCGGCCGTGCGCGCCTTGCGGCGCCCGCCCGCGCGCTCCGGTCGGGCCCGGGCCGATGGTCATGACCTTCGTCGCGAGGTCGCTACCATCGGCACTGGTGAGGGACCCCGTGCCAGACATTCCCGGCGGACCGGCCCCGGGCCCTTGGGGCGGTTCTCACACCTACGTGATCGCCGCAATCCACGGTGGATGCGGCGCAACCCGAAAGGCTCGTACGTGACTGCGCCCCAGGAGCACTCCTTCGCCGACCTCGGCAAGGTGCTGGTCATCATTCCGACCTACAACGAGGCCGAGAACGTCGAACGGATCGTCTCGCGGGTCCGGACCGCCGTGCCCGAGGTGCACGTCCTGGTCGCCGATGACAACAGCCCCGACGGCACCGGCGGGATCGCCGACAAGATCGCCGAGCAGGACGGCAACGTCCAGGTCATGCACCGCAAGGGCAAGGAAGGCCTCGGCGCCGCCTACCTGGCCGGCTTCCACTGGGGCATCGACAACGGCTACGACGTCCTGGTCGAGATGGACGCCGACGGCTCGCACCAGCCCGAGGAGCTCTACCGCCTGCTGACCGCACTGCGCGGCGCCGACCTGGTGCTGGGCTCGCGCTGGGTGCCGGGCGGCAAGGTGGTCAACTGGCCCAAGTCGCGGCTGTTCCTCTCGCGCGGCGGCTCGACCTACTCGCGGCTGATGCTCGGGGTGCCGATCCGCGACGTCACCGGCGGCTACCGCGCCTTCCGCAAGGAGACGCTGCTGGGGCTGGGCATGGACCAGGTCGCCTCGGCCGGCTACTGCTTCCAGGTCGACCTGGCGTTCCGCTCGGTCTCCAGCGGCTTCAAGGTCGCCGAGGTGCCGATCACCTTCGTCGAGCGCGAGCACGGCGCGTCCAAGATGAGCCGCAACATCGTCTTCGAGGCGCTCTGGCGGGTCACCGTCTGGGGCCTCCAGGCCCGGGTGGCCAAGCTCACCGGCAAGGGCGGCAGGAAGTAGTCGAGCAGCGGTGGACAGCGCGCGAAGGCCCGTACGTCTCGACGTACGGGCCTTCGCGCGTCTCCCGCCCGGTCGGCCGGTGCGCCCGGCCGGGGCGGCGGATCGGTCAGTGCAGCCGGGCGAGCCGGGCGGCGATCGACGGCGGGGCCAGGTCGCGCTGGAGCGCGACCGGCACCTGGAGCCGGCCCGGGCCGTCGCCGGCGGTCAACGTGCCGACCACGGTGCCGGCCGGGGCGGTATGACCGATGCCGCCGGGCGTCCCGGTCAGCTTGAGAGTGGTGGAGGTGCCGGTGAAGCCGGGCACCGTGATGTCCTTGGTCGCCACCACCGGGAGCCGCCCACCCAGCCCGTCGTCCAGGTAGCCGACCACCTCGCCCTGCTTGGCCAGGGTCTCGCCGGTCAGCGCCGACTGGCCAGCGGTGATGATCTTCGAGCTGACGGTCTGCGCGGCCCGCACGATGTCGTCGGTGGCGGTCTGCGGCTGGCCCAGGGTCACCCCGAGCAGCAGCTGCCGGGTGCCGCCGACGTCCTTGGTCGCCGCCCACATCAGGCAGCTGCCGGCCGGCGAGCTGGAGCCGGTCTTGGTGCCGATCACGCCGTTCTTGTTGAGCAGGTAGTTGGTGTTGATGATCTTGGTGCCGGCGATGGTGGCGCTCGGCTCGGCGACGATCTGCTGGAAGATGTCGCTCTGCACCACCACCTCGGCCAGCTTCAGCTGGTCCCGCGCGGTGCTCTTGGTGTTGGCGTCGTAGCCGGCCGCGTCCACGTAACTGGTGTGGGTCATACCGAACTTGGCCGCCTGGTCGTTCATCTTCTTGACGAACGCGTCCTCCGAGCCGGCGTCCCAGCGGGCCAACAGCCGGGCGATGTTGTTGGCACTGGGCAGCATCAGCATCTCCAGCGCCTCGTACTCGCTGATCTGCTGGCCCTCGGTCACCTTGGCGGTGGACTGGTCGACGTTGCTGGACTCCTGGGCGGCGGCCTGGTCCACGGTGATCATCGGGCCGGACTGGCCCTTGGCCAGCGGGTGGTCGCGCAGGATCAGGTAGGCGTTCATCACCTTGGTCACGCTGGCGATCGGGACCGCGGTGTCCTTGGGACCCGAGCTGCCGAGGCTGCCCAGGCCCACCACCTCGGCGGCCGCCTGGCCCTTGGCCGGCCAGGGCAGCGCCAGCGGGTCGCCGCCGAAGGTGTAGGAGGTGGCGGCGGTCAGCTTCACCTGGGGCGCGGGCAGCGGGCGCAGCAGCTGGGCCACCCCGACGCCGCCGGCCAGCACGCCGAGCAGCAGCGCGCTCACGGCGGCCCGCCTGAGCACACGACGCACCTTGGCGCCGGGCTGGGTGCTGGGGGCGGCGGGACCGGCCGGCGCCTCCTCGTCCTGCTCGGGCGGCGCCGGGGGCAGCAGCGGGACGGGGGGCAGCGGCGCGGGGGCAGGCGGCAACGGTGCGGGGGCGGGCGCCGCGGGGGTGAGCACCAGGGGGGCGGGGGCGGACTCGGGCTGCGGCTCGGGCTCAGGCTCGGGCTCGACGCTCCGTTCAGCTGACGACACATCAGCTGACGCCGCCTCGTCCACCGCCTCGTCCACCGGCGCCGCCGGCTCCGTCCGCATCGCGAGACGCGGGTCGGCTGCCTGCGGCGTCTCCTCGGCAGCGTCGGCCGGTTCGGCCGCCTCGGGCTCGGGCAGCCGCAGGAAGGTGGTCTGCATGTCCGCATCCCGGACGCGCAGCTGGACGGTCGGCCCGCCCTTGACCACCGTCCCCTCCCCCTCCGGCGGCGCCGCGTCGGCCTCGGGCTGCTCCCGCTCCCCGTCCTGCACCTTCTCCGGGGCGTCGCCCACCTGTCCCGACCTCCTCTTTCGCAGTCACTGTGATGCGTCGCGGGGGTTCCACCGCCGCGGGTCCGACCTGTACAGTCTCCGCCACCACGGCTCGTTCGCACCCCGCCACACCCCGTCCGACCGGCGGTTATTCCGCGCAACCGGCTCGTCCCCGGCACAGACGTCACCCTCTCGGCCCCCGGTTCCCCCGCCGGCGAGACGCCTCGAAAGAGTTCCCGGCCCAAGGTCACGATTCGGAGGCGTACTCGACAAGTCCGTGTGAGAGGCGTCACGCTGTCATTCATCCACGCGGGGAGGCTTGGATGGGCAAGAGCCGTAGAACAATTCCCGAGGAACTCCTGCTGCTCGCTTTGGACCCGACCACGGGCACCACGGCGCAGCCGCAGACCCTCGACCTCGGACTCGCCGGGGCACAGCTCGTCGAGCTGTCCCTGGCCGGACGGATCGTCCCGGACGGTGACCGGATCGCCGTGGTGCTGCCACGGCCGACCGGTGATCCGACCCTGGACCACGCCCTGGAGCTGCTGCGCCGTCGCGGCAGCCCGGTGCGTGCCGTGCACTGGATCGGCGGGCCCCGGCTGGGGCTGCGGCAGACCTATCTGGCGCATCTGGAACGGTGCGGCATGGTCGCCGCCGTCCCGGGCCAGGTGTGCGGGGTGCTGCCGACGACGCGTTATCAGGCGTCGGACGACTGTACGAACGCTGCGATCAAGCAGCGGCTCGACACAGCCATCCGCACCGGCGTCCCACCGGATCCTCGGACGGCCGCGCTGGCCGCACTGGCGCACGCCGTCGGCCTGGGCAAGCACCTCTACCCGGGCAACGAGGGCAGATCCTCACGGTCGCGACTGCGCGACCTGATCCGCTACGACCCGCTCGGCGGCATGGTCGCGCACGCCGTGATGGACGTGCAGAACGGCCTGCCGGCCCAGACGGGCCGGACCGGCTCGACAGGCCGGGTCGCCCCGGCCGCCCGCACGGGCGGGGACCAGGTCCCACGAAGCCGCACCGAGCCCGCCGCACCCACCCGGGTCGGCGTGCGATGAACTGACGGCCCCACGGCCTACGGGGCGGTCGCTCCCGGCACCTGCCGGAAGCGACCGCCCCTGTGTCGTCCCCGGAGCCGGTCCGGTCGGCTGTCTCGGTCGGCTTGTCTCGGCGGCTGCGGGACCCGCACTCCGCATACAGATCGCATTACCACTGAAATCGTCCCGGCGTGCGGCTTTCGCCCAGTCCGACGGTCGTCGAGCCATATCCCGGCGAGGAGCGGATCGGAGGTGACATGCTGCTGAGAAAGAGGGGGTTGGTCCCACTGTCCCAGCCGTCGAACGGCGACGGGCCGCTGCCTGCCCCGCCTCGCTGCCCAACCGCCACAAGCACCATAGAGGTCCCGCCGGAGGTCCCCGTGTCCGCCAGCAGCAACCCCACCGTCCGCCGCAGAAGGTTGGGCGCGCAACTGCGCCACCTGCGGGAGCAGCGAGGCATGACCGCCGAACAGGTGGCCGACGTCCTGATGGTCTCCCAGTCGAAGATCAGCCGGCTGGAGAACGGCCGACGCAGCATCAGCCCGCGCGACGTGCGCGACCTCTGCGAGCTCTACGAGGTCACCGACCCGAAGATGCGCAACAGCCTGCTGGAGATGGCCCGGGAGTCCAAGCAGCGCGGCTGGTGGAACGACTTCGGCGACATCCCCTACAGCGTCTACATCGGACTGGAGGCGGCGGCCTACTCGATCCGCGCCTACGAGTCCTCCTTCGTGCCCGGCCTGCTGCAGACCCGGGAGTACGCCGAGGCCGTGGTGCACGGCACCCAGCCGGACACCGCCACCGACGCGATCCGCCGCCGGGTCGAGGTGCGGCTCAAGCGGCAGGACCGGCTGACCGGTGCGGACCAGCTGTCCAGCTTCTGGTCCGTGATAGACGAGGCGGTGCTGGCCCGGGAGGTCGGCGGGCCCGCCGTGATGGGTCAGCAGCTGCGCCGGCTGCTGGAGACGAGCGAGCAGGCGAACGTGAACATCCAGGTCATCCCGTTCACGCGTGGGGCCCACCCCGGCATGACCGGGACATTCTCCCTGATGGAGTTCCCGGAGTCTGCCGATTCCACAGTTGTCTACTTCGAAGGGGTGACGAGCGACCTCTACCTCGAGAAGGAGGCTGACGTCCGCCGCTATACCGGTCTTTACGACCACCTGCGGGCGGCGGCCTTCGGAGTCGCCGAGTCGAGGTCACTGATCACCACCTATGCGGAGGTTTACGAGAATGAGCTCCAAGACCCTGACCGTTGACCCGACCTGGCGCAAGAGCAGCCACAGTGGCGGGAACGGCGCCTGCGTGGAGGTCGCGGTACCCGCGCCGGCCACCGTTGCGGTCCGGGACTCCAAGGACCCGTCCGGGCCTCGGCTGCACTTCTCGCCCGAGTCCTGGCACGCGTTCGCGGGGGCCGCGGGGCACGGCGCGTTCGGCGCGGTCTGAGCTCTGAGATCTGCGGCCTTACCTGTGGGGCCTGAGGCCTGACGCCGGCTCAGCCCGCCTGACGGGAGCGCTCACCCCACCGGGTAGCGCTCGCGCCAGGCCGGCCCGGCACCCGGGCCGTGCAGCTCAGCCCCGTGGCTCAACTCCAGCACCAGGTCGTCGGCGAGTTGCAGCACGGTCCCCCGCCCTTCCAGCTCGGCCACCCACTCGGCCGGCAACGCGGTCTCCCCGTGCACCGCACCCAGCAGGTTGCCGCAGACCGTCCCGGTCGAGTCGCTGTCCCCCGAGTGGTTGACCGCGAGCAGCAGCCCGGTCCGCACGTCCTCGGCGACCAGCGCGCAGTACACCCCGATCGCCAGTGCCTCCTCGGCCACCCAGCCCTCCCCCAGCGAAGCCACCCGCTCCGCCGACGGCTCGCCGGCCCGCACCGCCGCCAGCGCCCCGCGCAGCGCCGCCGCGGTCTCCTCGTGGCTGGGCCGCTCGGCGAGCAGCGCGAGCGCCAGCTCGACCCCCTCCTCCACCGCCCCGCCGCGCAGCACGGCGTGCACGATCACCGCCAGCGCCCCGGCGGAGAGGTAGCCGGTCGGATGGCCATGCGTCAGCACCGAACACTCGACGGCGAGTTGGAAGACCAGGCCGGGCTCCCAGCCGAGCAGCAGCCCGAACGGCGCCGCCCGCATCACCGTGCCGCACCCCTTGGAGTGCGGGTTCTTCGGCGCCGCCACGGTGCCGAGCCGCTCGGCGTCCGGTCCGGAGAGCCCGGACAGGCAGGCCGAGCCCGGCGCCCGGCGCGCGTACAGCCACTCCTCGCGCCCGAGCCAGCCGAGGTCGCGGCGGCGCTCGTCCGGTCCCCAGTCGTGCTGGGTGGCCGCCCAGCGCAGGTAGGCGTGGTGCACGTCGGTGGGCGGGTGCCAGCCGGCACCGCTGCCCTGGCGGACATGGGCCCGGATGAGTCCGTCCACCGTGAAGAGGGACATCTGGGTGTCATCGGTGACGGCGCCGCGCCTGCCGTACGCCGTGACGAACCCGGTCACCCCGTCCGGACCGTGGTCGGACCGGATCTTGTCGAGCGCGTCGAACTCGATGCCGGCGCCGAGCGCGTCACCGATCGCCCCGCCGAGCAGACAGCCGCGCACCCGGCTGCGATAGTCCTGCTGCTGGGCGCGCGACCACAGGGGTATCACGGGGATGACGGCCTTCCACTGGACGACTGGGCTCACCCGGGAGGCCTCCCCCCGGCGACACCGCACTGTAATTCGTCTCGGTGACGGCTGGCGACGCCCGGGTCACAACTCACCGCTGCGACCCGGGCCTCAGGGCCCACGGCATCAGGTTCGCGGCGTAACGCTCACGGCGTCAGCCGGTTCGGCCCCCGGAAGAGGAACACCGCGTCGCGCAGCGAGCCCAGCCCGAGCAGCACCATCAGCATCCGGCCCAGGCCCATCCCGAAGCCGCCGTGCGGCGGGCAGCCGTAGCGGAAGCAGTTCAGGTAGTCCGTCAGCGGCTCGGTCCGCATGCCCTTCTCCGCCGCCTGCTCGACCAGCACCTCGTAGCGGTGCTCGCGCTGGGCCCCGGTGGTGACCTCCAGGCCCTTCCAGAGCAGGTCGAAGCTGAGCGTCAGGTCGGGCCGTCCGGCCGGCCGGGCGTGGTAGAACGGCCGGATCTCGGCCGGGTAGTGGGTGACGAAGACGAACTCGTGCCCCGTCTGCTCCCGCACATGGCCCGCCAGCGCCCGCTCGCCCTCCGGGTCGAGGTCGACCTTGGCGCCCTCCGGGTCCCAGCCGAGTTCCTCGCGCAGGATCCGGTGCGCCTCGGCCATGGTGATCCGCGGGAACGGCAGGCTCGGCACCGTCACCTCGACGCCGAACTCCTCGCGGATCGCGGCGCCGTGGCGCTCGGCGACCCGGCCGAGGGCGTGCGCGATCATCTCCTCCTCGAACCGCTGCACCTCCTCGACGTCGGTGGTCCAGGCGAGTTCGACGTCGACGCCGGTGAACTCGGTGGCGTGCCGGGAGGTGAACGAGGGTTCGGCGCGGAAGACCGGGCCGATCTCGAAGACCCGGTCGATGCCGCTCGCGATCGCCATCTGCTTGTAGAACTGCGGCGACTGGGCCAGGTAGGCCTTGCCCCCGAAGTAGCCCAGCTCGAAGACCTCGGCACCGGACTCGGAGGCCGTGCCCATCAGCTTCGGGGTGTGCAGCTCGGTGCAGCCCGCGCCGTACGCGTACTCGCGCAGCCCCGCCTCGAAGGTGGTCTGCACGGCGAACAGCAGCTGGGCCGCCGGACGGCGCCGGATGTCCAGGAACCGCCAGTCCAGCCGGGGTTCGGGCCCCGAGTGCTCGTCGATCGGCAGCGGGGCCGTGGCTCGGTTCAGCACCTCGACCGACTCGGGGATCAGTTCCAGGCCGCCCAGCTTGACCACCGGGTTGGCCACCACCCGGCCGGTGATCCGGACGGCGGATTCGGTGGTGAGGCCGTCCAGGACGGCGGTCAGCTCGTCGTCCGCCTTGCGGTGCGTCACCTGGACGATGCCGCTCTGGTCGCGGACCAGCACGAACTGCATCGTGCTCTGCAGGCGCAGGGTGTGCACCCAGCCCGCGACGGTGACCGTCCGGTCAGGCTGCTCGGTGCGTTCGCGCAGGTCGGCGACCATGGTGCGCTCGATGGGGTGGATCATCGCAGTCCTCCGGGGACCTCGGCTGATCCCTTGGAAGTGCGGGCGAGAAGGGTGACTCGCGGTACCACCGCACTTTCACCGCCACCCGGCCGCTGGTCTCGCCGGGCAGTGGCCTCTTGCACTGCTCAGCGCTCCGGAGTGTCTTCACCGTGGGGCACGAGACCGCCTTCACAGCTGCCGGCGGCTCTCTCGGCTCGCGGAATCCCGCGGTTACTCGTCTCCATCAACGCGCTGAGTCAGGACAATAGGCAGTCCCACCGTGGCTCCGCAAGTCACTTCCGGCCCGCCCACCGATGAGCTGACGGTGTCTCAGATCACGTCCGCCAGCTCGCGCAGCAGCTTGGCCTTGGCCCGGGCACCCACCATCACCTTCACCGGCTCGCCGCCCTTGAAGACCATCAGGGTGGGCATCGAGAGCACGCCGTAGGCGGCCTGCATCTCGGGGTTGGTGTCCACGTCCAGCGAGACCACCTTGAGCCGCTGCGCCTCCTCGGCCGCCACCGCCGCCAGCACCGGTGCGATCATCCGGCACGGCGGGCACCAGTCGGCGGTGAAGTCCACCAGCACCGGCAGCTCGGCCGCGAGCACCTCGGCGGCGAAGCTCGCGTCCGTCACCTCCTTCACCAGCTCGGTCGTCTGCTCGGTCGTCGTGTCGGTCATCTACTCGCCCTCTCCGGTCGGCTTCGTCGACAGTTCGCACCGGGGCTCGGCATCCGCGCTCGCCACCTCCAGCTCGGCGCGGGCCAGTTGCCCCGCCACCTGGGCGCGCACCGCGCCGAGCCGGGCCAGGCAGTCGTCCAGCTCGGCCAGCTTGCGCCGGTACACCTCCAGTGAGGCCGGGCAGGCATCCCCCGCCTGGTGCCCCGCTTGCAGGCACTCCACGAACGGGCGGGTGTCCTCCAGCTCGAAGCCGAAGTCCTGGAGCAGCCGGATCTGCCGGACCAGCCGCAGATCCTCCTCGCCGTACGCCCGGTACCCGTTCCCGGTGCGTCGAGCGGTCAGCAGCCCGCGTGACTCGTAGTACCGCAGGGTGCGCGTGGTGGTTCCCGCCCGCTCCGCCAGTTCCCCGATCCGCATCCCATGGCCTCCTGCCCGCTCGATCCCCTCGACCGTAGACCTTGACCCTGACGTCAACGCCAGCAGCGGACGCCACCCGGCTCAGACCACCTCGCTGCCACCGGAGCCGGCATCGTGCGGGGCCTCGGGCTCGACGCGGGTGCCGAGGGCGCGCAGGCCGGCGATCACATCGTGTTCGGTCGGGGCATGCTCCGGATCGAGGAGCCACTGGGTCATCACCCCGCTGAGCAGGGCCGTCTGGACACCGCCGAGGCTGCGCTCGGTGGCCTCGTCCACCTCGTCCTCCGGCACTCCCGAGAGCAGCGCGGCCATCCCGCGGCGCCCCTCCCGATGGGCCGCGGTCAGCAGTTCGCCCAGCTTCGGGTTCTGTTCGACCAGGACGACCGCCTCCAGCGAGGCGAGCCAGAGCGACCGGTCGGCGGTGAACGACTTGATCATCTCCCGCCACAGGGCCTCGTACTGCTGCTGCCGGGTGGCCTGCGGGTCCAGTGACGCGGCGACGGCCTCGCCGATCCGCTCGCCCCACTCGTCCATAGCCTGCACGAAGGCGGCGGTCAGCAGCGCGTCCCGGGAGCCGAAGTGGTAGCCGATCGCCGCATGGTTCACCCCGGCGGCGGCGGCGATGTCGCGGACGGTGGTGCGCGACCACCCCTTGTCCTTCAGGCACTGCACGGCGCCCGTCAGCAGATCCTCGCGGTTTCCCATGTCCGGATCCTAGCGCAGCCGTCATCCAAGCGGTTCAACCGATCGGTTTATCCACATGGATTGACCAAGCGGATAAGAGCGCCCTACGGTGGAGCCACAGGCCGCGAGGCAAGAGCCCGCAAGGGCGACATGAGGGGGCACCCATGACCACCGACACCACCGTGCTGATCTCCGGCGCCGGCATCGCCGGCCCGTCCCTGGCCCACTGGCTCCGGCGCTTCGGCTTCGTGCCGACCGTCGTGGAGCAGGCGCCCGGGCTGCGGGACAGCGGCGGCGCCGTCGACTTCCGCGGCGCCCAGGTGGAGGTCCTGCGGCGGATGGACATCCTGGCGGCCGTCCAGGCCCAGCAGACCGCGATGGGCGCCCAAGTGGTCATCGACGGCGACGGGGAGCCGCTGGTCAACCTGCCGTCGGCGTTCTTCAGCGGCGAGGTCGAGATCGAGCGCGGGGATCTCGCCCGGATCCTCTACGACCTGACCCGGGACACCACCGAGTACGTCTTCGGCGACAGCATCACCTCGCTGGCCGAGACCACCGACGGAGTGGACGTCACCTTCCGGCACGGCGCCCCCCGCACCTTCGACCTGGTGGTCGGCGCCGACGGCATGCACTCGGCCGTGCGGCGGCTCGCCTTCGGCGACGAGTCCCGCTTCCGCCAGGACATGGGCTACTGCTTCGCCGGCTTCACCGCCCCCAACCACCTCGGGCTGGACCACAGCGGCGTGATCTACAACGTCCCCGGCCGGGGCGCACTGGTCAGCAGCTCCCGCGACAGCTCCCGGGCGGGTGTCGGATTCGTCTTCGCCGCACCGGAGTCGCCCTACGCCCGGCACGACCAGGCGGAGCAGAAGCGGATCGTCGCCGACGCCTTCGCCGGGGCGGGCTGGCGGACGGACGCGCTAGTCGAGCTGATGCACGACGCCGAGGACCTCTACTTCGACTCGCTCAGCCAGATCCACCTGGACAGCTGGTCCCGGGGCAGGGTGGTGCTGCTCGGCGACGCCGCCTGGTGCGCCGGGCCCGGCGGCTCGGGCACCGGCCTGGCGATGATCGGCGCGTACGTCCTGGCCGGCGAGCTGGCCGCCGCGCCCGGCGACCACCGCCTCGCCTTCGCCCGCTACGAGGAGCGGCTGCGCCCGGGCGCCGAGCTCGGCCAGAAGCAGGCCAAGGGCGCCGGGCCCTTCCTCGCCCCGCCGACCGAGCGGAAGATCCGCCGGCGCAACCGCTTCTACAAGCTGCTCTCCTCGCGGTTGCTGGCCGGCGCCTTCAACCGGCTGACCGCGGGCGCGGCCAACTCCGTGCCGGTCCCCGACTACCCGGAGCCCGTTGCCCTGGTGGCGAGTTGACGGCCGTGCGACCGCGCCGGTCCGGCGCGGCGCCCCCGTCGGATCGCGTCGGTCAGATCGCGTCGAGCCGGGCCAGCTCCTCGCCGGTCAGCCGCAGGGCACCGGCCGCCAGGTTCTCGACCAGGTGGTCCGGATTGCCGGTGCCCGGGATCGCCAGCACGTGCGGCCCCTGCTGCAGGGTCCAGGCCAGCCGCACCTGGGCGGCCGAAGCCCCGTGCGCCGCCGCGATGTCGAGCACCGCCTGGTCCTCCGCCCCACCGGCGCCGCCCTCGCGCCCCTCCCCCGCGATCGCGAAGAACGGCACGAACGCCACGCCCTGCTCCCCGCAGATCCGCAGCACCTCGCGCTGTTCGGCCGTGGCACCGATGCCGAATCGGTTCTGCACGCAGACCACCGGCGCGACGGCCTGGGCGGCGGCGAGCTGCTCGGCGCTGGCGTTGGAGACGCCCAGGTGCCGGATCAGCCCCGCCTCGCGCAGCTCGGCCAGCGCGCCGAACCGCTCGACGAACGGTTCCACCGCTGGGCGATTGTTCCGCAGGTTCACCACATCGAGGTGGTCCCGGCCGAGCTGGCGCAGGTTCTCCTCCACCTGCCCACGCAACTGCGCCGGCTCGGCCCACCACCACTCGCCGCCGCTGTCGCGGCCCGGCCCGACCTTGGTGGTGATCACCAGGTCCTCCGGGTAGGGCGCGAGAGCGGTGTTGATCAGCTCGTTGGCGGAGCGGAGCGAGGAGAAGTAGAAGGCCGCGGTGTCGATGTGGTTCACCCCGAGCTCCACCGCCCGCCGCAGCACCCCGAGCGCCCGCTCGCGCTCACTGGGCGTGCCGAGGTCGAAGGGGCCGCTGCCGGTGAGGCGCATGGCGCCGAAGCCGAGCCGATTGACCGTCAGGTCGCCGAGCTGCCAGGTGCCGGCCGAGGACGCGGTGATCGTCTGGGGAGTCATGCCGGGGAGTAAATCACAGCTTCGCGAAATATCCCAAGGTGTTAACTATCGGGCGGATTACCCGAATTGATAACGAGCGAGGGGCTCGCGGAGTTCCCGTCGAACGGGTTTTCGCCGGACCATTCCCGGCGCCGTAGCCAGTGCCCAACGCGGTCGGGGCGGTCGGGCTGACATCCGGAGAGCTCTGTATTACAGTTGGAATATGAGCGATAAGGCCAAGCTGAGCATCAGCCTCGACGAAGAGCTCGGGGCCAGACTGCGAGAGGTCGCCGCGCAGCGCCAGGAGCAGATCTCCACGGTTGTCACGCATGCTTTGATCGACTATTTCACCACCGAGCAGCGTCGTCTCGACGGCCTTGTCGCCATGGAGGAGTACCAGCACGAGCACGGCGCCTTCACTGCGGACGAACGCCGCGCGGCCTCGGAACGAGTGGACGAGCTCATGGGCTGGTCCGCCAGTCCCGGACGGCAGAGCGCGTGAGCGCCATCGTCTATGACACCGGGGCACTGATCGCCGCCGAAAGGAACCGCCGCACCTTCGTGGCGCAGCACGAGACCCTGCTCGCCGCGCGGGTGCGGCCCCTGGTGCCGGCCGGCGTGCTGGCCCAGGCGTGGAACGCCCGCCCCTCCTCGGCGGTGCTGCATCGAGTACTGCGCGGCTGCGAGGTGCTGCCGCTCACCGAGTCGCGGGCCAAGGCGGCCGCCGAACTCTGCCACCGCGCCGGGAGCAATGACGCGGTGGATGCCAGTGTCGTCCTCACCGCGATCGAGTACCTCGACGCGCCGATCCTCACCGACGACCTCGGGGACCTCGGCAAGCTGGTCGACGCCTCTGGCCACACGAGGATCAGAGTCGCCCGCCCGTAGGGCACAGGGCTGGGCGATCCTGTCGGCGCCTGACTTTCCAGCCCTCCACTCCCTAGCCCTCCACTCCCTAGCCCTCCGCATGACGCAGTCGGCGCACCGAAGCGTCCGCCAGCGGGGCCACCGCCGCGAAACCGGCCACCAGGCCGGCGACGGTGGTCACCCGGGCGCCGCCGAAGGCGTGGGCCAGCGGGCCGACGGAGAGCTGGCCGATCGGGATCGCGAGGTAGCTGAGCAGGTCGCCGCAGGAGGAGACCCGGGAGAGCACGGCCACGGGCACGTGCTCCTGCAGCGAGGTGTCCCAGGCGATGCCGGTGACGGACGAGCCCAGCCCGCCGGTGAAGGCGGCGGCGATCAACCACGGCGCGTCCAGCCCGGCCCCGAGCGCGAGCAGCGGCAACGTACCTAGCGCGCAGGCCAATTGGCCAAGCCGCAACAGATGACGAACCGTCACCCGGTACATCAGCACGCTGGTCAGCAGCAGCCCGAGGCCGCGCGCGCTCAGCACGAAGCCCCAGGTCGCCGCGGAGCTGCGCTGCTGGGTGAGCAGCGGGCCCAGGATCTGCCAAGTGCCGGTCTGCACCAGGTTGATGACGAAGAAGGCCCAGCTGCCCAGCCAGACCCAGCGGATCCGGCGGAACTCCGTCCAGCCCTGGCGGATGTCGCTGAGCAGCGAGGCGCTTCGGGGCAGCGGATCGGCCTCGGCCGCCGCCAACCTCGCCAGGCAGCCCGCCGCCAGCAGATAGCTCAGCGCGTCGAGAGCGATCGCCGGACCGCCGCCCACCCCCACCACCAGCAGACCCGAGACGCTCGGCCCGAGGATCTTGGTGGCGTTGCGGGTCGACCCGAGCAGCGCGTTCGCCCGCTGGAGCTGGGCCGTCCCGACCAACTGCGGCACCACACCACGCAACGCCGGCGTGGTGAACGCGGCCAGCACCCCGTTGAGCAGTTCCAGCGCCGCCACCGGGAGCAGCGCGTAGTGGCCGGTGAGCAGCAGTGCGGCGACCGCGCCCTGGGTGAGGGCCGAACCCAGATTGGCCGTCACCAGTACCGTCCGGCGCGGAAACCGGTCGGCGGTGGCCCCGCCCACCAGCAGGAACGCCAGCATCGGCACCATGCGGGCGGCCAGCACCAGGCCGAGGTCCCCGCTGCGCCCGGAGGCGTCCAGCACCGCGAACGCCAGGGCGACCGGCGCCATCGAGCTGCCGAGCAGCGAGACCGACTGGCCGGTGAAGAACCAGCGGAAGGCAGGGGTGCGCAGGGGTGACGGGCTCATCCGCCCGAGTGTTCGCCGGCCGGCCGGCCCGGACTATCGTTTCGGCAGGAGGCGAAAGCGACGGGGGACGGAACAGACCGGCGACGAAGGAGACGGGGACGAAGGATGACGCTGCTGCGGTTGAGCCCGCTGGCCCTGTCCCGCTCCCGGTTCGCACTCTCGCCGCTCGCCGAGACGCTGGGGACGCTGATCGAACTGGGCAAGCCGCAGCCGGACCCGTCGTTCGCCGCCTGGCACGCCCGCCACCACCCGGTGTTCACCGCCGCGATCGCCACCGACCCGTTCGCCCGGGGCCTGGTGCGGCTGCTCAGCTCCACCAAGTGGTTGCCCGAGCATGTCGTCCTGCCGCCCCTGGACGGCATGCGCACCACGTTGGGCCCCGAGCTGGCCCGGGTCGCCGCCTTCTCCGACCAGCGGGTGCGGGCCCAGCTGGAGCAGTCGGTCGCGCACAGCTGGCAGCGCCACGACCTGAGTTGGCTCGCCGGCACCGGCTGGGCCGTGCGGACGGCCGAGCTGCTCCGCGCCGTCTGGGTCGGCCATGTCGAGCCCGACTGGCCACGCCGGCGGGCGGTGCTGGAGCGCGACGTCACCTACCGGGCCGGCCTGCTGGCCGCCTACGGCTGGCCGGGCGCGCTGCGGCAGATGAGCCGCCGCAGCACCTGGGTCGGCGCCGACGCGATCCGCTTCAGCAATCAGTCGTTCCCCGACCGTGTGGTGGGCGACGAGGGCATGCTCTTCGTCCCGGTGAGCGTCTCCAGCGGCACCTGGCTCTGCGAGGGGCCGTCCGGGCAGTACGCCCAGGTCTATCCCGCCCGCGGCTTCGCCACCTTGTCGGCCGTCCGCCCGCCCCGGGCGCTGGCCCGCCTGCTGGGCCCGGGGCGGGCGGCCGTCCTGCACGAACTGGCCGTCCCGGCCACCACCAGTGAACTCGCCGCCCAGCTCAGCCAGTCGGTCGGCACCATCGGCGGCCACCTGGCCGTCCTGCGCGAGGCGGACCTGGTGGCCGGCACCCGGGTCGGGCGGCGGGTGGTGTACCGGCGCACGGAGTTGGGCGAGCTGCTGGTCGGCGAGCGAGCCGACTGACACCCCCAGGGCTTCGCGTTACCAGGGCAGGGTGCCCTCGGCGTAGAAGTAGCCGCCCGTGGGGCCGTCCGGGCCCACCTGTGCCATCCGCACGATGATCTCGGCGCCCTGCTCGACGGTCTGGATGCCGGTGTTCCCGTTCAGGTCGGTCTTGGTGAAACCCGGCTCGACCGCGTTGATCCGCATGGCCGGGAACGCCTTCGCGTACTGCACCGTGATCATGTTGACCGCGGCCTTCGACGCCGGATAGGCCACCCCCGGGTAGGCGTAACCCGGTGTGCCCGGGGTGCTGGCCACGGTCAGCGAGGCCAGTCCGCTGCTCACGTTGACCACGACCGGTGCGGCCGAACGCCCGAGCAGCGGGAGGAACGCGTGGGTGACGCGCACCAGGCCGAACACGTTCGTCTCGAAGGTCGTCCGCATCAGGTCGGCGGTCACGTCCGCGGCGCCGATCACCGCGTTGCCGTCGCCCCGCTCCTCGATGCCGGCGTTGTTGACCAGGATGTCCAGCCCGCCGCCGGCCTCGATGGCCTGGACGGCGGCCCGCACGGACGCGTCGTCGGTGACGTCGAGCTGGACGGCCCGCGCGCCCAGTTGCTCGGCGGCCCGGCGCCCGCGTTCGGCGTCCCGGCTCCCGAGGTAGACGGTGTGGCCCGCGGCGACGAGTCGGCGGGCGGTCTCGAACCCGAGACCCTTGTTCGCTCCGGTGATCAGTGTCGCTGTCATGCCTCCACGATGCGGCGCGGCCGCGCGGTCAGCCAGACGTCCCGGCTTCCTGGGACTGCCAGTACCAGGACGATCCGGGCGGCGCGGTGCACAGTGGGTGTCATGGCGACCACGGAGTTCGGGCACACGGTGCGACGCTGGCGCGACCGGATCTCCCCGGAGGCGGCCGGCCTGCCCGTCGGCGGCCATCGCCGCGCGGCCGGCCTGCGCCGCGAAGAACTCGCCCTGCTGGCCGGGATCTCGGTCGACTACGTCACCCGCCTCGAACAGGGCCGGGCCGCCAACCCCTCGGAGCAGGTCGTCGAAGCCCTCGGCCGGGCCCTGCGCGTCTCCGCGCCCGAGCGTGAGCACCTGTTCCACGTCGCCGGCCTGGTGCCACCGGGCCAGGGCACGGTGCCCGCCTACATCACACCGAGCGTTCAGCGGCTGCTGGACCGCCTGACCGGCACACCCGTCGCGGTCAGCGACGCGACCTGGACGCTGCTGCTGGCCAACCCGCTGTACACGGCGCTGATGGGCCGGTTCCACGGCAACGAGCGCAACGCGGTGTGGCGCAACTTCCTCGGCTCCGGCACCCGCGTGCGCCACACCCCGCAGTCCCGGCGCGCCCTCGAAGCCGCCCAGGTCGCCCAGCTGCGCGCGACGGCCAACCGCTACCCGGCGGACCAGCGCCTGCGCCGCCTGATCGCCGAACTGCGCGCCAACAGCCCCCGGTTCGCCGAACTCTGGGACTCCGGAGCCGTGAGCCGGCACGAGGCGTCGCGCAAGACCATCGACCACCCGCAGGTGGGCCCGCTGACGCTGGACTGCGACGTGCTCAGCGTCGCCGGCAGCGACCTGCGCATCATGATCTACACGGCCGAGCCCGACACCGAGGACGCGCAGCGACTGGCGCTGCTCGCGGTGCTGGGCACGCAGACGTTCGTCGGGTAGCGGCGTGACCGTTGGGTTCGTCAATCGTCAACTGGCCTGGGGAGCCGGAGACAGGAGCTCACCTTGCAGTGTCAGACCTGTTGACGATCGTTCGGAGTTCGCGGGCGCTTCGGGGTGACAGTGCGTTCATCACCGTGTCGAGGAGGGCGCGGGCTTCCAGCGGATCGCCGCAGCAGTACCAGTGCACGTTGCCCCACTCGTCGTCGTGCCACAACTGACGCTCAGGGCGGCGGGCGTAGTCCCTCCACAGGCGTACGGCGGCGGTGACATCCCCCGGTAGCAGGTAACTCCGGGTGCGCTCGAGGCGGGCGATCTCACAGAGCGCCCGCGAGGAGACACCGTCGATCACCGGCCTTGACCCCCGTGCCCGGCGCAGGGGGAGACCGGCCCGGATGCGCTCTGGCCGTCTACGCGGCATGGACCTTTCGGTTCGTCGTCACGCGGCCCATGGTGCCACGGTCTCGAATTCCTCTCGAACGGGTTTACTCGTCCGTGAGTTCGTCACCGATCCTGCGCCCCGGGCCATCTTGGCTCAGCCCAGCGCGTCCAGCAGGGCGGTGACATAGGCATCCAGCCGCTCCTCCACCGCTCGCGTCGTCAGCTCTGTCCTCCCTGCCGCCCGCCACGGCTGCGCCACCAACCGCACTTCTTCCGAGCACGCCAGCCCGTCCCGCACCTGCCAGTACAGCCGCTCGCTCGCGGCCGCGGCCAGCACCCCGCCGGCCTCCTCATACGCCTCAGCAAACCGCAGACCCCACGCCGGGCCGTGCAGCAGCGCGAGATTGGTGGAGCAGTGCGCCACATCGAGGTCCGCCGGGCCCCAGGAGGTCGCTGCCCAGTCGACGACGCCGGTGATCCTGGCATCTGCCGGCCCCGAGGGCGGCACGTCGAACAGCACGTTGCCGGGTTGGAAGTCCCGGTGCAGGAACCGCCCTTCATAGGGCGGCGCGGGCCTGCGGATCACGTCGATCGCCGCCGCCCAGGCCGCCGCGTCGGCGCCCTTCGGAGTCACGACGGTGTCGGCGGTCGTCAACGCCACGTACTCCCGGGGCCGCTCAGCGGGTCGCAACGCGTGGATCGCCACGAGTTGACGGGCCAGCAGAGGAACGCGCGCCTCCACTCCCACATCGTCGAGGACCGTCCGGCCCGCCAGATGCGTCATCAGGAGCGACGGATACTCGCAATGCGCGGCGGTCGGATCAACCGCGACCAGCCCAGGAGCCGGCACACCGGTCCCCGCGAGCAGGGCCAGGGCGCCGGCCTCCCTGTCCAGCCAGTCCTCGGCATACTCCACGTTGACGAAGGTCCGCAGCACCAGGTAGCGGGTGCCTCCGTCCCGCGTGCCGATGGTCAGCCTCCGCATGTCGGCCGTGATGCCGCCGTGCAGCACCTCGGCTCTGACGACCCGTTCACCGACCTCCAGGTGCCGGCCCACCCAGGCCAGCGTCAACGGTAGGACAGCCGCCGTCTCATCGTGGTTGGTCACCGTGCCACCTCATCATCCGGAGGGCGGCACGCGCGAGTTCCATGCGGGAGCCGGAACGGCCATCGCCGCCGAGCACCATGGCGTGAAGGTCGTCGCTGTCGAACCGGTGAACTGCCGCGCCCTCGGTGCCGCACTCGAAGCGGCCGAAGTCGTGGACGTGGACGTGGACTCGGTAGCGGCCGACTCCCTCGGCGCGCACCGCACGAGCGAGACCGCCCTGGCTGCCCGCCTACGCCCCCGAGCCCGGCAGTCGGACCGCCCAGCACAGGATCGCCCCACGGGCATCGGCATGAAGCTTCGAGACTGGCGCGCTCCTACAGCGGGACGGCAGGATCGGCAGCATGCGGATTCTCGTTCTCGGCGGCACGTGGTTCCTCGGGAAGGCCGTTGTCGACGGCGCCCTCGCGCGAGGCTGGGAGGTGTCGACGTTCAGCCGGGGCCGCTCCGGACTTCCCGCCGCGCAGGCGCAGCACATCGCCGGTGACCGGCTAGCGCCTGAGGACCTCCGCAGGCTGGCGTCCCACGGCCCCTGGGACGCTGTGATCGACACGTCCAGCACGGAGTTGTCGCCGCGCGGTGTCCTCCTCAGCACCACCGAGCTCCGTGACCAGGTCCGGCACTGGGTGCACATCTCCACGGTGTCGGTCTACCAGGGCTGGCCGCATCGGAAGCTGACCGAGGACAGCCCGGTGCTGGACTGCCCGCCTGACGCGGACGAGACCTTCGGGTACACCGGCCCTGACGGATCGCCAACCATCTACGGCTTTCAGAAAGCCGGCGGTGAGCGGGCGGTGACCAGCGTCTTCGGCGCCGATGCCGTCACCCTCCTCCGGCCTGGAGTGATTCTGGGCCCGGGTGAGTACGTGGGTCGACTCCCCTGGTGGCTGAGCAGAGCGGCACGAGGCGGAAACATCCTGGCTCCGGCACCACCTGACCGGAAAGTCCAGCCGGTCGACGTCCGAGACGTGGCCACGTTCGCGCTCGACCGCGCCGACGTCGCCGAGGGCGACATCTTCAACGTCACCCACCCTCAGGGGATCACCTTCGGAGGGTTCGTAGCGGAGTGCCTGCGCGTCACCGAAGGAGCAGGGCAGCCGGTGTGGGTGGACGACCGGCTGCTGATCGAGCACGGGGTCACGGAGTGGACCGAGCTCCCACTGTGGCGTACCCACCAGGGGGTGTGGAGCGTTGATTCGACCCGGGCAGTAGGGGCGGGCATGCGCTTCCGGTCCATCGCGCAGACCATCGCGGACACCTGGGCATGGCTGGACGCCGGTGGCGAGCTGGTGGATCACCCACGACGTCACGTGCACGGGATCAGCGAGGAGAAGGAGGCGTCGGTGCTGGCCAGCACGGCCGGGCGATCTCCCTCATGACCCTAAGGCGAGGGTGCTACCGAGCTGGGAGTGCGCGCCGACCGCAACGTAGTCATCGATGTGCTCTGCCAGCTCGGCCTTTGCGGTCGGCGGGCCGGGGACGGCAACGCGGGTGAGGTCCTGGCGAAGGCCTCGCAGTCGGTCCGTGACACCGGCCACCCGCCACTCCCTGGGGAGATCGAAGACCGGGGCGATGGCCTCGGCAGCGCCGTCGAACTCACCGGCGAGGATACGGGCCCGGGCGAGGTCGGTCTGGGCTTGGGCAAGGTCGGTGTGCTCCTGTGGGAGCAGAGCGGGCTTGCCGCCTGGCCGGCTGGCCATCAGGGCGATCGCCTGCCCCGTGGCCTCTTCAGCGCTGGGGCCGTCACCGAGGAGGAGGTGGGTGGTGCCGTTGCTCATCAGCGTGCGACGGCGCGAGAAGCTGAACTCGCCTCCCACGTCGTCATGGAGTTCATCCCGACTGCCGGAGTCGAACTCAAGTGCGTCGAGAGCAGCACGACGGGCATTAGCAGCATCGCCGAGGTGCCCGTAGGCCCGGGCCTCGATCGCACCGAGCCGCCGCTGACCGGTGTCACCCAGGCCAGTGAACGTCTTCGCGGTCACGATGAGCCGAACCGCATCGGACGGCCGGCGGTCCCAGTAGGCAAGCAGGGCGAGGGTGCCGTGCGCGTAGGCCTGGAGCGGGCCGTGCTCGATCACTTGTCCGTACATTGCGGCTGATCGGGCGAATGAGGTGGCGGCCGTCAGCGAGCCGAGGTCGAACGCTGCGGCGGACAGGATGGCCGTCACCTCCCCGGCCACGAGGTAGAGCCGACTACGTTGCGACACGATCTGCGTCCGATCGAGCATCGCCTGTGCTACGGCCAGCAGTTCGTTGCCTTGTCCATAGACGGTGAATGGGGGCTTGGAGACATAGGCCCGAACGAACTCGATTGCATCATCCTCAAGCTGACTGATGGTCATGTCTGGAAGGTTGCTTGCTGCAGCGTTGCCCGCGTGAACGGCTGCCTTACGTGCTGTCATCATCAGATCGCTATCGTCGAGCGTTGACATGGAAGTTGGATTGACCGCGATTGCGTCCGGCGGCCCAAACAGCGCCTGGACGCTGTAGGTCGGGTACATGCGTTCGAGGATTCTGGGCGCGGGATGGCGCGGCAGCCCGGTGACTCCCGAGCGCCAGCGCTTCCACGTCTTCGTCGCGACTGTCGCGCCCCTGAAGGCGCTGTCTCGACGTTCATCGAACAATTGCTTCCCGATACGACGGTATTCGTCGCTGAACTCGCGGTAACTCACACCACCTTGCGCGAGTAACGAGCCGAGGAGTGTCCCGGGCTCAGGCTGGTCTGCCAAGGGTGTCACCACCTTTTCTTTGTCCGCCGCATACGTGCTTACCACCAGAAGCTCGGGGTGCACACTTCCCGCTTCGAAGTGACCGTGAAGTGACCCCGATCTGTCCCAGCCTTCACCAGAACGTGTCTCAAGAGTCCCCGGCAATGCAGTGGTTGTGTCCGCAGGTCAGCGGCACTCTGTGAGCTCCGCAAGTCCCGCAGTTGCCATGGAATGCGGCTTCGGCGTCGCTTTCCGAGTGGCGCCCGGGAGTAAGGAGCATCGTGAGCACCATTGACCACCGCAGGGGCCAGGGATGGCGCGGACCAAAGAAGCATGAACGGTACTACGACGCGCTGGCAGACGAGTTGGAGGTGCGCCGCATCCGCCAGTGGCTGGTCAGCCTGGCCGAGCGGTGGTGGCCCGCAGCGTTGGAAAGCGAGCGGGACGCGCTCGGGACGGTCGCGGCCGAACTTCTCGCGAACGTCGTGCGGCATGCTCCCGGGCGCGTACGGGCGCTGCTGCTCGACTCGGGCCAGGGCAACTGCTTGTTGGCGGTCGCCGATCAGAACCCCGCCGGGCCCGTCACGCGGGAGGCGGAGCCTGGCGAGGCCGAGTCAGGTCTTGGCCTGGTACTCGTCCGGGAGCTGACCAGCGGATGGGGCTGGCACCCGGTCCCGTTCGGCAAAGTCGTGTGGGCTCACCTGCCCATGAGTCGACACACCCGCGAGGCGTCCGCGAGGGCAGAAAGCCGATGCTCGAAGGCTGATTGACCGGCTGTACCTGCACTGCCTCCGCCTGAGGCTCACTTCCCACCGGTCGGGCGTAGCGCCTTGGATGCACGCCAGCCGGCCAACCGAAAGGACTGAGTACGTGACCACCATGCTCGGAACTCCGCAGATGTCACGCCGTTCGGCCGTCGACCTGGGTGGCGGGGTCAGCTTCGCCGCCGGCCACCACTTCACGCTCGACCCGACCGCCGACCTGGATCAGCTCGTCGCCGACTCGACCGGCCCGCTGTCGGTGATCCTCCAGGTCACCAAGCGGTGCAACTTCGACTGCTCGTTCTGCTCCGAGACCCTGCAGCTCCCGGACCCGACGCTGGGGCAGCTGGAGAGGATGCGCGACCACCTCAAGGGTGTCGGGCGGGTGTTCCTGTCGGGCGGGGAGCCGCTGCTGCGCGAGGACTTCGGGGACGTGGTGGACATGTTCGCCGATGAGAAATTCATCGTCGCGGTGCCCACCAACGCCACCAAGGGCCTGGCGCACGCGCGCCGGATCGCGGGAAAAGTCGCGTTCATGAACGTCGGCCTGGAGGGGCCACGGGCTACGACCACCCGGGTCCGGGGCGACTACGACCAGGTGATGGCCGGGGTTCGAGCCCTGAAGGACGCCGGACTGCCACTGTCCCTGTCAGCCGTCGTCTACCGCTCGACGCTCACCGCGCTCCCCTTCACCTACCAGATCGCTGACTTGCTGGAGGCGGGGAAGCTGAAGCTGATCCTGCCGCTGCGCAAGGGCAACGCCCTGGACCTGGACGAGAAGGAGTTCATCACCGAAGAGGAGGCGGCCGAGGCCTTCGGCCGCCTCCAGGAGCTGCGGGCGGTGCACGACTGGACACCCGCGCTGCGCATGACGACCTGGACCCCACATAACGAGGGCCACATGATCTGCGTCGAGCCGACCGGGGCGGTCAACGCCTGGCCGGTGTACGACGCGAAGGACTTGTTCGAACCGCTCGGCAACGTCCTGAAAGAGCCGATCACCGAGATCTGGAAGCGGTACCGGTTCAAGGCGAACCACTTCGCGAAGTACCTCGGGCGCTCCATCCGCACCACTGGCCACACGGAGGCCGTCAGTGCGTAGCTACACCAACCAGCTGTGGCCCCACACTCCGTTCGGCGCCGACAAGCGTCCGTTCGGGCACTCCGTGCGGCTGTTGACCGGCTTCGCTGTGCAGTGGGCCGACAACGGGCAGCAGGCCCTGCCGGTGGCTGCGGCCGCCGTCTTCCTGCCCGTGCACCGCACCGCTACCAAGACCGTCGTCCCACCGATGCTTCACTTCGGGTACCAGGCCGTCGCCGTCGGATCAGAGGAGGAGGCGCCACAGGTGGCGGACTTCCTGGACCGGTTGCTCGTCCAGGGCCGTCGGCATGCGGCAGGGCTGGCCTGGCACTCCTTCGAGGACGACAGGGCCGCGTTGCTCGCCCACGCGACCGGCGGGGCGCCGGGCATCACTGCGCTGGCACAGGCGTGGGCTTTGCGGGAGGTCCGCGAACGGGCGACCGCGCAGCTGACCGACACCGGCGAAGACCTCGCCCTGACGGGCTGGACGATCGGCCAGGCGTGCCGGGAGAACGAGCTCGCTGTGCCAGACGGCTCGGATGGCATTCTGATGCCCCACCGGGTCCAGGCGATCTACGAGTACCTGGGCATGGACCCGCCGCTGGCCGGGGAGAAGCTGGCCTGTTCGGCGGTCGTCCAAGCATTCGCCACCACGCTGCTGGCCGGCCTTGCCCGTCGCCACATCCGGTGGGATGGCGTCCTGCCGGTCGCCCGCATCGTGCGGGCTGTCGCCTGGGATTCCTTCCCCAACGTGCTGCATCACCGTCTCAGTCCGTCCGGCACCGGCCGGTAGCGTCACCGGCGGGCCTCGGCCCGGGGCCCGCCACCGATCGAGGAAGTGCGCCGTGATCACCCTGTCCACGCTCGAACGCCCCCACCAGGTGCCACCGCGACGCCCGCCGGGCACTGTGCGAATCGCCTCCCTGGACCTGGAGTGGACCAAGAACTACCGGATCAAGAACGGCAATCGGCCGTTCTGCTACTCCCTGACCTGGATCGACCTGCCCAGCGGCGTTCTTGACCCAGCTGCGGTCATGTTCGACTGGACCAGCCTCTACGTCGAGTCCGCCGACGAGATGGGGCAGCTGATCAAGCAGGCCGGCACGGCAGTTCAGCGTGCCTTCGACGGTGCGGACCTCATCGTCGGGCACCAGCTGTGCGCGGACCTCGCTGTCCTGGACGCCCACCACGACCACCACCGGCCGCGCTCCGTCGGACCGGCACGCGAGGCATGGCGCCGCCGCCGCACCCCGGACGCGGCGGACCCGGCCATCCTCGACACCCGATACGACGCCGGGCATCTGCTGACGAACCCTTCCCGCCGCCTGGTCGACGTCTGCGGAGAACTCCAACTCGACGTCACGCAACCGGAGCTGCGCGGAACGTCGATGACCGCGCTCCACCGCCGCTGGCTTGAGAAGTCCGACCACGAGGCCTGCGAGCGGGTGAGCGTGCTGAACCTGCGTCACAGCCTCTCCACCGCCCTCGTCGCTGCTCGCGCGCGTGGCGTCTCGACCTGGCGCGAGCCGGTGAACGTCAACCGCGTCCTGGCCCAGAGAGCCGAGGGTGCCTGGACGTGGCTCACCTCACCGACCTTCACCAAGCTCCTCACGGAGGATCCATGCCCATCCGCGACTGCATCGTCCTAGCCGTCGAAGGCACCCAGGCCGCCGGCAAGACCACCCTCGTCCACGCTCTCACCGCCCATTACCGGGAGTTGGGCATCCACGTGGAGTGCACCGGTGAGCCCGCACGGGTCAGTCCGTTCCTTGAAGCCATCACCCTGCACCACGACGGCGAATTCGACCTCACGGCGGAACTCGACCTGTTCGCCGCCCAGCTGACCGCCGCCCTGCGCGCGACCCGCAACCACCGGCTGCTGATCTGCGACAAGACCCCTGCCAACGTTCTGGCCTACGCCCGCCTCGTGCTCGACCAGTCCGATCCCCAAGTCACTCAAGTCCTGGAAGCCATCGAGGCGTTGTGCCGCGCCTGGATGCCGAACGCCTACGACGCGGTGGTCTACTGCCGCGACCGCTTCGACCAGCAGGCCGGCGGGGACCACTACCGAGACAAGGTCCTGCACCTTCAGGCGCAGGTCGATGACGCGGTCTACGATGCCCTGACGCAGACCGGGGTGAAGCTCCTCGACCTGCCCAGTGGCATCGACACGACCTCCCGGGTCCGCTGGATCGCCGACCGCGTTACCGACTTGGGCCTGCTCATCGCCAGCTGAACCTGCGAGGCCCGGAAGGGCCTGCATCATGACCACCCAACGCCCCGTCATCGACGTCATGCTGATCCTGGAGCGTGCCGACGGCAGGATCCTGCTCGCCGAACGCGCCAACACCGGCTACGCCGACGGCCAACTCAACCTCCCCTCTGGGAAGGTCGACCACGGCGAGAGCGTGGCCGAGGCGGTCATCCGCGAAGCGGCCGAGGAGATCGGCATCAAACTCGACCGGGACGACCTGCGCACCGTCCACGTCGTCCACTTCCGCAACCCCGAAGGCCAACCTCGCGTCGGCTGGTTCTTCGCCGCCAGCCGCTGGGACGGAGAGCCCGTCAACACCGAACCGCACAAGTGTGCGGGGCTCCTCTGGGTGTGCCCGGAGCAGCTCCCCGAGAACACCGTCCCCTACAACGCCGGCGGTATCGCCGCCTACCTGGACGGCCGGCCTCACGCCATTGAGGGCTGGTGAGCTGCGGAGCGCCGTCCAGGCCAACAGCAGCCCGCACCCGCAGCGCTACCGCGAGGAGAACCATCCCGATGAGCACCGACCAAGAGCCCACATCCGAGGAGCCGTTCAGCAGGATCAAGGTCCGCGTCACCGGCCTGGTCTTCTGCGGTGACGACGTCGCGCTGCTGCGCCGCGACCGCGCCGACTCCGTGCACTACAGCACCATCGGCGGCAATGTGGAGCCCGGTGAGGACTTCCGCGAGGCGGTGGTGCGCGAGTTGGCGGAGGAGCTCGGCCTGGGCGCCGAACAGGCCGACACGGTCCAGCTGATCGGGACGATGGATGCCCGGGTCACCCGGCCCGGGTCGACGCCCTCGCCCCGGAAGATCCACCTGATCTATCGGACATTCGTCACGCCCGAGGTTCGTGCCGGCCTCGCGACTCAGGAGTTCGACGAGCTGCCGGACGGCAGCCACGAGGTCGGCAGCGTCGAATGGATCGACTTCCGCGCCGTCGGCAACCTGCCGCTGTTCCCGCCGATCGGCAAGGTTCTCGCTCAACTTCCCTCGCCGGACGCACCGCTGCCGGAGTTCGAGCTGGAGCCGGTCACCGACTGGAACTACACCTGGATCTGAGCGGGCGGCCTTCCTGGGGCGTGAGCGCGCCGAGCCGGCGCGACTGGGCTGTCGCACGCCCCCAATGGCCGCCCGTTCGAGTGAATGCGCGGTAGCGCAAGGTGGTTGGCGTGTTACGTTCCGTGCGAAAGGTCAACACAACACAGTTGACCCCGGCGGTGCGCCAACACCCCGGGGCCCGACACCCGGAGAGAACAGCTCCCGATGCACATTCACCTTAGCGCGCACTCACGCGACTTCACGGTTGTCTCCAACCGTGTGGCGCAGAACCGCCGTCTCACCTACACCGCTCGCGGCCTGCTCCTCGACATGCTCTCCCGCCCGCCCGGGTGGCGTGAGGACGGGCGCCACATGGCCGACTCCAGCCCGCAGGGGCGGGTCGCGACCTACAAGGCCCTCAAAGAGCTGCGGGATGCCGGCTACTACTGGGTCCTGACGCTACGAATGCCCGACGGGACGCTCCGGACCGAGGTGCACGTCTTCGACACCCCTCAGCTGGTGGCTCCGACTCCCAGCATTCTGGGACCCGGTGAGGCGAGTACCGGATCCCGTGTCATCCAAAAGAGAAAGAACCGGGAGAAAGAACCAACCCCCCGCCCCACCCGCGAGGTCGACCCGGTTCTGCGCGAGGCTGTGGCCGCGCTGTACCGGGTGATCCGGCCCGAGCGGCGCCTTCGCCTCGGCGAGGCCGAGGCGCTGCAGCTGGCGCCGCTGGTGGCGAGCTGGCTGGCGCGCGGCAGCACGCTCGCCGACCTCGCCCAGGCGCTACTACCGGGCCTGCCCGAGGTGCTGGCATCGCCACTGGGCCTGCTGCGCAACCGGCTGCAGCGCAAGATGCCGCCGGAACCGGGCGCAGGCGCCGTGGCCGAGCGGCCCGGACACGCCGACCGCTCGGAGTGCGTGGAGTGCCGCGATCCGGTGCCCCGGCCGGGCCGATGCCACGTCTGCGCCGGGCGCGGCGCACCGGCGATCGGGATCGGCGGCGGCTACGCCGCGACGGCCACCGGTGCCGCGAACGCCCGGGCGGCGCTACGGGCGACGAAGGAGGGACTGAGCGGCGCGGAGCGGGAGCCCGCAGCGGCGTGACGGCTCGGCGTCGGCAGCGTGGGAACCGGAGGGGTGAAGGGGCGGCGAGTGTGAGCGCACAGCCCATCGCGTACGGGGACGTGGATCACGAGGCAGCGCTGAAGTACGCAGTCCAACTCATCGACCACCCCTGGGCCCAGGTCGTCGAGGGGCGGATCGTCCTGGCATCACCGGACTGGGACCACGAGAAGGTGGCCGCCGGGATCAGCCGCCAGCTCGATGCCAAAGCGGACGAGCTCGGCTGCATCATCGGCTCGGGCAACCTCGACCTGCCCGGCTCGCCGAACTGGTACATCCCCGACCTCGCCGTCATGCCGGAGGAGCTGGCCACCGGGGCCGGTGCCCTGCTCCCCCACCAGACCCTCCTGGTGGTCGAGGTGACGTCGGAGTCCAACGGCGACACCGACCGGGTCGTCAAGCGCAAGCGCTACGCCCAGTACGGCGCGCCGCTCTACCTCCTGGCTGACCGTCAGAACCGCATGTGCACCCTGTTCTCCGAGCCGAACGACCTCGGTTATGCGGTGGTCGACGGCCCGCATCCGTTCGGCACCCCGCTGCACCTTCCCGAGCCGTTCGGCCTCACCCTGGACACCTCGGGCTTCTGAGCCGCCCCCTACTCCACCACCGGCAGCAGCACCGGCAGATGCCCGTCCGAGGCCAGCGCCACCGCGCGCCGCTCCTCGCTCACCTCGCCGTACAACGTGGTGCGCTGGCGCGACGGACGGCCGGCGGCGGTGGCGATCGCCTCCAGGTCGCGGATGGACTTGTAGCTGCCGTAGGCGGAGCCCGCCATCCGGGAGATGGTCTCCTCCATCAGCGTGCCGCCCAGGTCGTTGGCGCCGGAGCGGAGCATCTCGGCCGCGCCCTCGGCGCCCAGTTTGACCCAGCTGGTCTGGATGTTGGGGATGTGTGGGTGCAGCAGCAGCCGGGCCATCGCGACGACGGCGCGGTTGTCCCGGTGGGTGGGGCCGGGGCGGGCGATGCCGGCCAGGTAGACCGGGGCGTTGGTGTGGATGAACGGGAGGGTGACGAACTCGGTGAAGCCACCGGTCTTTTGCTGGATGGCGGCGAGCAGGCGCAGGTGGCCGAGCCAGTGGGCGGGGGTGTCGACGTGGCCGTACATCATCGTCGAGGAGGAGCGGATGCCCAGTTCGTGCGCGGTGGTGACGACCTCGACCCAGGTGTCGGCCGGGAGCTTGCCCTTGGTGAGGACCCAGCGGACCTCGTCGTCCAGGATCTCGGCGGCGGTGCCGGGGATGGTGTCCAGGCCGGCCTCGCGCGCGGCCGTGAGCCAGTCGCGGATCGAAAGGCCGGTCCGGGTGGCGCCGTTGACCACCTCCATCGGCGAGAAGGCGTGTACGTGGATGCCGGGCACCCGGTCCTTCACGGCCCGGGCGATGTCGAAGTAGGCGGTGCCCGGCAGGTCGGGGTGGATGCCGCCCTGCATGCAGACCTCGGTGGCGCCCACCTCCCAGGCCTGGGCGGCACGGTCGGCGACCTGGTCGAGCGAGAGGCTGTAGGCGTCGGCGTCGGTGCGGCGCTGGGCGAAGGCGCAGAAGCGGCAGCCGGTGTAGCAGACGTTGGTGAAGTTGATGTTCCGGGTGACGCAGTAGGTGACGGTGTCGCCGACCGTCGAGCGGCGGACGTCGTCGGCGATCCGGCAGAGCGCGTCCAGTCCCGGGCCGTCGGCCTGGAAGAGGGCGAGCGCCTGGTCGTCCGTCAGGCGGGTCGGGTCGTCGGCGGCCACGGCGAGCGCGGCGCGCACGTCACCGGGCAGGCGGGCGGGCGATGCGGCGGGCAGGGCGGCGGCCTGCTCGCGCAGCGCGCCCCAGTCCCCGTACACGTCGTCGAAGTCGCCGCGCCGGTCGCCGGTGCGCCCGTCGGTGTCGATCTCGCGGTGCAGGTCGGTGCGGCCGGCCGAACCCAGGTCCTCGGGCTCCTGCCAGGGCCGTCCGAGCACCGGCGCGTCCTCGCGGGCCAGCCCGGTCTCCGGCTCCAGCAGGCCCTCCACGTGCGGCCGGATCCGCGGGTCCAGCCAGGGCTCGCCGCGGCCGAGGAACTCCGGATAGACCGTCAGCCGCTCGCGCAGCCGGTAGCCCTGCTCGGCGGTGCGGGCGGCCAGTTCGGCGATCTGCGGCCAGGGGGCCTCGGGGTTCACGTGGTCCGGGGTGAGCGGCGAGACGCCGCCCCAGTCGTCGATGCCCGCACCGATGATCAGCTGGTACTCCCCCGCCAGCAGGTTCGGCGGCGCCTGCAGCCGCATGCTCGGGCCCAGCACCACCCGGGCGACCGCGATGCAGGCGGCGATCTCCTGCAGTTCCGCGTTCGGCATGCCGCGCATCGCGGTGTCCGGCTTGGCACGGAAGTTCTGGATGATCACCTCCTGGATGCCGTGGTACTGACGGGAGATGCCGCGGATCGCGAAGAGCGAGTCGGCCCGCTCCTCGAAGGTCTCGCCGATGCCGATCAGCAGGCCGGTGGTGAACGGGACGGCGCTGCGCCCCGCGTCCTCCAGGGCGCGCAGCCGGACGGCGGGCTCCTTGTCGGGCGAGCCGTAGTGCGGGCCGTCGGGCTCGGACCACAGGCGGGTGGCGGTGGTCTCCAGCATCATGCCCATGCTGCCGGAGACCGGCTTCAGGCGCTGGAAGTCGGTCCAGCTGCAGACGCCCGGGTTGAGGTGCGGCAGCAGGCCGGTCTCTTCCAGGACCCGGATCGAGATCGCCCGCAGGTAGGAGATGGTGTCGTCGTAGCCGTGCGCGTCCAGCCACTCACGGGCCTCGGGCCAGCGGTCCTCGGGGCGGTCGCCGAGCGTGAACAGGGCCTCCTTGCAACCCATCGCGGCGCCCTGGCGGCAGATCTCCAGGACCTCGTCGGGCGACAGGAACATCCCCTGCCCCGCGCGGCGCAGCTTGCCGGGGACGGTGACGAAGGTGCAGTAGCGGCAGCGGTCCCGGCAGAGCCGGGTGAGCGGGACGAAGACCTTCTTGGAGTAGGTGATGACGCCCTCGCGCCCGACCGCCGCCAGGCCCTGGTCGCGCAGCCGGGCGGCCGTGGCGCACAGGTCGGCCAGGTCCTCGTCCCGGGCCTGGAGCAGCACCGCCGCCTCGCCTCTGTCCAGCGCCACACCGTCGCGGGCGCGGCGCAGCGCCCGGCGCATCGCGCTCGCGGTCACCGTCGTGGTCGGCTTCAACGTCACAGGCGGCTGCGCGGTCGACTGCGCGGTCGGCGCTGGGAGGGGCGTGGCGTCCATGGGCCGACCCTACGCCAGCAGGAGGACCCCGGGTCCCCGACAACCCTGATAAGGACTCAGGGTTGCTTGCACCACGGGATGTACGGCGGATTACCTCTGCGGGGCGATGTGGCAGCGGCCTCATAGGTCTCTAATGGATGTCATGACGGCAGGCACAACTCGGAGTGCTACGGAGGGGCTGACACCATGACGACCAAGTACGCGGGTTTCGAGGAGCCGGAGCCGGCCGGCGGTGACGAGCCGATCGGCGTGCCCTACCGGGGCCGACGCCGCACCGCGGCGCGGGTGCTGGTGCCGGTGGCGATCGCGGCCGTCGCGGCGGCCGGCGTGGCCGTGGTGCCGGCGCTGGCCAGCCCGGGCACCCCGACGCTGCCTCAGGTCACGGCCCAGCAGCTGGTCACCAAGGTGCTGGCCAACCGGACCACCGCGCTGAGCGGCACCGTGCAGGTCTCCACCGACCTCGGCATCCCGAGCCAGGTGCTGGACATGGCGAGCCAGGGCGCGGTGGCCGGGGTGACCGGCGCCGCGGGGGCGGCCGGGGGCAGCGGCCAGGCCAAGGAGGGCGCCGCCAACGCGGCGAGCGCCGGTCCACAGGCCAAGCTGACCACCCTGCTGGCCGGTGACCACACGCTGCGCGTCGCGGCGGACGGCCCGGACAAGCAGCGGGTCGCGCTGGTCGAGCCGCTGGCCGAGTACGACCTGATCCACAACGGCGACCAGGCCTGGGCCTGGGACAGCGCGAGCAACCAGGCCGTGCACCTGAGCGACGGCACGGGCGGCGCTGCCGCGAAGGACGCGAAGGAGCAGCCGAAGACCCCGCTCGACGGCGTGCCGACCACCCCGCAGCAGGCCGCCCAGCAGTTCCTGGCCGGCAGCGCGAGCAGCTCGGACGTCAGCGTGGCCGGCACCGTCTCGGTGGCCGGGCGGGACGCCTACCAGCTGAGCGTCAAGCCCAAGCAGTCCGGCTCGACGATCCGCGAGGTGAAGATCGCGGTGGACTCCGCGACCGGCACCCCGCTCGCGGTGGTGGCGACTTCGACCTCCGGCAGCACCGTGCTGGACGTGCACTTCAGCGATGTCTCCTTCGCCGTGCCGAGCGCGAGCACCTTCGACTTCACCCCGCCGAAGGGCGCCACGGTGGTCCAGCCGGCGCAGCAGCGGAAGTGGGACAACGGCATCCAGCCGCAGCCGGAGGCGTCGAAGGCCGGCTCGAAGGTGACCGGCACCGACTGGACGGCGGTGGTCTCCTTCACGCTGCCCACCCAGAGCGGCTCCACCCAGACCGGCTCCACACAGACCGGCGGCGGCAAGGCCGCGAGCGGCCACCACCGCAAGCAGGCGCTGCCCGACTCCACCACGCTGATCAAGTCGCTCGGCAAGCCGGTGGCCGGCGGCACCCTGATCAGCACCAAGGTGATCAACGTCCTGATCACCGACGACAACCACGTCTACGCCGGCGCGGTGACCCTGCCGGTGCTCCAGGCAGCGGCGGGAGTGAAGTAACGATGACGCAGTCTCCGACCGTGGACACGGCGGAGACCACCGAGGGGGGCCGGACCGCCGAGGCGGCCGCGGCCCCTGTCGGCGGTCCGCCGGTGATCCGGACGCAGGGCCTGACCAAGCGCTTCGCCGGCGGCCAACTGGCCGTGGACGGACTGGACCTGACCGTGCCGCGGGGCAGCGTCTTCGGGTTCCTCGGCCCGAACGGCTCGGGCAAGACCACCACGATCCGGATGCTGATGGGCCTGATCGCCCCGACCTCCGGCGTGGCCACGGTGCTCGGCGCGCCGATGCCGCAGTCGGTGGGCAGGGTGCTGCCCCGGGTCGGCGCACTGATCGAGGGGCCCGCGCTGTACGGGTTCCTCTCCGGGCGGGACAACCTGATCCGCTACGACTCGGCGGACCCCACCGCCGACCCGGGCACCCGCAAGCAGCGCGTGGCGCAGGCGCTGGACCGGGTCGGGCTGGCCGCCGCGGCGGGCAAGAAGGCGCGGGCCTACTCCCTGGGCATGAAGCAGCGGCTCGGGCTGGCCGCCGCGCTGCTGCAGCCGCGCGAGCTGCTGGTGCTGGACGAGCCGACCAACGGCCTGGACCCGCAGGGCATGCGGGAGATCCGCGCGCTGGTGCGCGAGGTCGCGGCGGAAGGGACCACCGTCTTCCTCTCCTCCCACCTGCTGGACGAGATCGAACAGGTCTGCACGCACGCCGCCGTGATGTCCAAGGGCCGGCTGGTGGTGCAGGGCACGGTGGCCGAGCTGGCCGCCCGGGCGCAGGGCCGGCTGGTGGTCCGGACGGCGGACACCGAGGCGGCGCTGGCCGTGCTGACCGAGCATCAGGTGACCGATCTGCGGGTCGGCGAGGGCCAGGTGGACGGCGAGTCGACCGCGCTGTCCGAGGACGCGCTGCCCAGGCTGTGCGCGGCGCTGGTCGAGGCCGGCGTGCGGGTGCGCGGGTTCGGGGTCGAGCGGGGCACGCTGGAGGACGCCTTCGTGGCGCTGACCGGGGAGGGATTCGATGTCGCGGGTTGAGACTGTGCCGGTCACGGCGGCCGGACCGGGGGCGGTGGCCGGGCCGAGGCCGCAGACGGTGCCCGGGTTCCTGGCGCTGTTCCGCAGCGAGCTGACGCTGACCTTCCGCCGGGCCCGCACGCTGGCGCTGCTGGGTGTGCTGGCCGTGGTGCCGATCCTGATCGGCGTGGTGGTGAAGATCGAGACGGGCAACATGCACGGCGGTGACGGCGGACCGGCGTTCATCACCCAGGTCACCCAGAACGGCGTCTTCCTGACCTTCACCGCGCTGGCCACCTCGCTGCCGATCTTCCTGCCGATGACGGTGGGCGTGGTGGCGGGCGACTCGGTGGCCGGTGAGGCCGCCACCGGCACGCTGCGCTACCTGCTGGTCGCGCCGGCCGGGCGGAGCAGGCTGCTGGCGGCCAAGTTCACCGCGGCCATGGCGTTCTGCCTGGCGGCGACGCTGGCGGTCGCGGTCTCCGGGCTGCTCATCGGGTCGATCCTCTTCCCGGTCGGCGATGTCACGTTGCTCTCCGGGGACACCATCGGGCTGGGCGCGGCGCTGCTGCGGGTGGTGCTGATCTCGGGCGTGGTGGCGCTCTCGCTGGCCGGGCTGGCGGCGGTCGGACTCTTCATCTCCACCCTGACCGGCAGCGGGATCGCCGCGATGGCCAGCACGGTCGGCCTGGTGATCATCGTCCAGGTGCTGGACAGCTTCCCGCAGTTGCACGCGATCCAGCCGTGGCTGCTCACCCACTACTGGCTCTCGTTCGGCGACCTGCTGCGGCAGCCGATGTACTGGCACGCGGTCTGGCAGGACCTGGGCCTACAGGCGCTCTACGTGGCGGTCTTCGGCTCGGCGGCCTGGGCGCGGTTCACCACCCGCGACATCACCGCCTGAGGCCGCCGGGTCCGCGAGGGTGAGGCCCGGCCCGGCCCGCGAGGGTGAGGCCGGGTCAGCTGGTGACGCTGGGGGCGGGCGCCGGCACGGCCGCGGGGACCGGCACCGACCCGAGCCGGTCCACCCGCAGCTGGCGCAACGCGTCCCAGGTGAGCACCGCCAGCGCCGCCCAGACCAGTGCGAAGCCGGCCCAGCGCTCGGGCGGCATCGTCTCGTGGAAGTAGAGGACGCCGCAGAGGAACTGGAAGACCGGCGCCAGGTACTGCAGCAGGCCCATGGAGGAGAGCGGGATCCGGATCGCGGCGGCGCCGAACATGAGCAGCGGCACCGCGGTGATCGGGCCGGTCAGCAGCAGCAGCGTGAAGTGGCCCGCGTCGTGGCCGAAGACGGCGTGGCCGGTGGTCGAGCGGTAGACCAGGTACCCCACGGCGAACGGGAAGATGAACGCCGTCTCCAGCGCGAAGCTCTCCAGCCCGCCGAGCGCGATCTTCTTCTTCAGCAGCCCGTAGACGGCGAAGCTGAACGCCAGGGTGAGCGCGATCCACGGCAGCCGCCCGTACCCGGCGGTCAGCACCAGCACCGCGAGCGCGCCGACCCCCACCGCCACCCACTGCGCGCGGCGCAGCCGTTCCCGCAGCAGCAGCACGCCGAAGGCGATGGTGACCAGCGGGTTGATGAAGTACCCGAGGCTGCCCTCCACCACGTGCCCGGAGTTCACGGCCCAGATGTAGACGCCCCAGTTGACCGAGATCGCGACCGCCGCCAGCGCCGAGAGGGCCAGCCGGCGCGGCTGGCGCAGCAGCGGGGGCAGCCAGCCCCAGTGCCGACGGACGGTGAGGACGGCGATCACGACCACCAGCGACCAGGCCATCCGGTTGGCCAGGATGTCACCGGAGGCGGTGGGCTCCAGCAGCGGCCAGTAGAGCGGGAAGAGCCCCCAGATGCCATAGGCGGCGGCACCGAGCCACACACCGCGACCGGCCTCGGAGTGGAGTTCCTGGCCGCCCGGGGTTTCTGCTGCCATGGCAGGGCTCTCCTCAGCTCAGTACACGTGTGTCGTGGTGACCGTAGCGGTCGGAGAGGTGGGTTGTCATCTCCGTTCTCGCATTTTGGTCATGACATCGGGCGGGCGTCGACGGGACGCGGGCTCAGTCCTCGTACAACTCGGAGTTGACGTCGCGGATGCGCAGGTGCCAAGGGTCGGTGTCCTCGTGCATCTTGACCACCAGCAGACCCGGGCGCAGGACGGTGAGCACCTCGATGGCCTCGTAGGAGGCGCTCACCGTCCTGGCGACATAGCCGAGCTCCCGCCCCGTCGTGCAGGCGCACTCGTCGCCCGCCCAGCAGCCGCAGACGAACTCGATGCTCCAGGACGAGGAGGACTTGGCGTGTACCACCACCTCGACCGGCGTCTGCGGGCGCACCGCCAGGATCGGGCTGCCGGTGCCCCGGCGCTCGTCCACCAGCTCGTCCAGCTCCGAGGGGGCGAGCAGGCGTACCGACCAGGTCGCGCCGCCCTTTTCCGACTGCACCTTGAGATGGGTCATGTCCGGCGTCAGCACACCACGCGTCCGGACCTGACCCTCGTAGTCGAACACGTAGGCGAGCTTGCTGTGGGTGTGGACCCGGGTGCGGGTGCGGGTCATCGGGACGATGGTCAGCTGCTTCGCCTCGGCCGCGACCTCGGCGATCGCGACGGCACCGGGCTCGGGCCACTCGATCGGGTACTCCTCCTCGCTCGCGGCGGTGAGGACACCGGAGTAGTGGAAGCGCTCATCGGCCTGGCGCTGGGGGACGGGGCCGGCGGAGTCGCGCGGGCCACCGGCGGGGGTGAGCCGCGCGAGGCCGTCGCCGCCGCTGGGGGCCGGGGCGGGCACCACGTCCTGCGGCACGGCATCCACCGGCGCCGCCCGCAGCTCACTCGCCGCGCGCCGGCCCAGCACCTGCACCAACTCGCTGTGCAGCACCGCGAGTTGCTGCTGTCGCCCCGGCAGCGGCGCCTTCGTGAGCGAGACCACGGCCGCTGCCCGGATCGCCTTGATCTCCGCCAGTGCCGCCGCCGCCTCGGCCGCCGACTGCGCCGCCCGCCGCTCGGACTTCGCCACCCGCGTCCCGTGCGCGATCACCCCGACTACCGCGCAGCCCAGCAGAAATGTGTCCACGCCGACCATGGCTCCCCCGAATGACGCGCTCCCGTATCGCCCAGAGGCTACGCGCCCCGCGCCGGCACCCGCTCCCAGGGGGCCGGGGCGCGCAGGCCGGCCAGCTTCTCGGGGTTGAGCTGGGCCCGCAGGGCGTGCACCCGGCCGTCGAGCAGTTCGAGGCTGAGCGCGCCCAGGGTGACCCCGTCCTTGTGGAAGACCAGCGCCTGCTCGCCGTTGAGCCAGACGACCTCGGGCACCATGCCGACCGCGTCCGGCTTGGCCAGCACCCCGAGCAGCCAGCGCGCCACGTGGTCGGGCCCGTGCAGCGGGCGCCGGGCGGCGCGCACCACGCCGCCGCCGTCCGACCAGGCGGTCACGTCGGGCGCCAGCAGCTCCATCACGTTCGCCGCGTCGCCGCTCGCGCAGGCGGCCAGGAAGCGCTCGGTGACCTGGCGGCGCTCGCCCGGGTCGGTGTCGAACCGGGGCTGCCGGGCCGCCACGTGGGCCTTGGCCCGGTGCGCGGTCTGCCGCACGGCGGCCTCGGACCGCTCCAGCGCCTCGGCGATCTCGGCGGTGGAGTAGCTGAAGACCTCGCGCAGCACGAAGACCGCGCGCTCCAGCGGGCTGAGCGTCTCCAGCACCACCAGCATGGCCAGCGAGACGGAGTCGGCCAGTTCAGCGGTCACCGAGGCGTCCGGCGCGGCCAGTCGCGGGTCGGTCAGCAGCGGCTCGGGCAGCCAGGGGCCGACGTAGGCCTCGCGCCGGGCCCGGGCCGAGGTGAGCCTGTTGAGCGCCAGGTTGGTGACGGTCCGCACCAGGTACGCCTTCGGGTGGTTGACCGTGGCGCGGTCCACCGCGGCCCACTTGAGCCAGGCGTCCTGCAAGGTGTCCTCGGCATCGGCCACGCTGCCCAGCAGTTGGTAGGCGGTGCCGAAGAGCAGCCGCCGGTGTTCGAGGAACGGGTCGTCCAACGCGGAGTCGATCACCACTCCAGGCTGCCAGTCGCCCCGGCCCCGGACAAGCACCGGGGTCGGGGCGAAGAAGGCTCAAGACGGCCCAAGACGGCTCAGACGACCGTCCAGGTGTCCTTCCCCGACAGCAGGTCGGCCAGCTCGCCCGCGCCGTGCTGCTCGACGGCGGTGGCCAGCTGATCGGCCATCAGCGTGTCGTAGACCGGCCGCTCGACGCTGCGCAGCACGCCGATCGGGGTGTGGTGCAGCGTGTCGTTGTCGGCCAGGCGGGAGAGCGCGAACGCGGTGACGGGGCTGGCCGCGTGGGCATCGTGCACCAGCACGTCGGCCTGGTTGGTCTCGGTGACCTGGGCGACGGTCAGCTCGCCGCTGGCCGGGTCGCGGAAGACGCCCTGGTCGGCGAAGGTGATCGGCTGTCCGTGCACCAGCCGGATCAGCGCCCGGTCGGCGCCCGCCGGGTCCTTGAGCGCGTCGAAGGCGCCGTCGTTGAAGATGTTGCAGTTCTGGTAGATCTCCACCAGCGCGGTGCCCTGGTGCTCGGCGGCCGCGCGCAGCACCGAGGTGAGGTGCTTGCGGTCGGAGTCGAGGGTGCGGGCGACGAAGGTGGCCTCGGCGCCGAGCGCGAGCGAGACGGGGTTGAACGGCGCGTCCAGCGAGCCCATCGGGGTGGACTTGGTGATCTTGCCGACCTCCGAGGTCGGCGAGTACTGGCCCTTCGTCAGGCCGTAGATCCGGTTGTTGAAGAGCAGGATCTTCAGGTTGACGTTGCGGCGCAGCGCGTGGATCAGGTGGTTGCCGCCGATCGAGAGCGCGTCGCCGTCGCCGGTGACCACCCAGACGCTCAGGTCGCGCCGGGTGGCGGCAAGGCCGGTGGCGATCGCGGGGGCCCGGCCGTGGATCGAGTGCACCCCGTAGGTGTTCATGTAGTACGGGAACCGCGAGGAGCAGCCGATCCCGGAGACGAAGACGGTGTTCTCCCGCCGGATGCCCAGCTCCGGCATGAAGGACTGCACGGCCGCCAGGATCGCGTAGTCCCCGCAGCCGGGGCACCAGCGCACCTCCTGGTCGGTCTTGAAGTCCTTGGCGCTCTGCAGGGCGTCCGCCTTCGGCACCAGAGACAAGGACCTGAACTCACTCATCGTCGTCGCTCCCGTCCAACGTCCCGATCGCCGCCCACAACACGTCCGCCAACTGCGCCGCCTTGAACGGCAGTCCGCGCACCTGGTTGTAGGACTGGGCGTCCACCAGGTACTTGGCCCGCAGCAGCAGGGCGAGCTGGCCGAGGTTCATCTCCGGCACGATGACCTTGTCGTAACTCCCCAGCACCGTGCCCAGGTTGGCCGGGAAGGGGTTGAGATTGCGCAGGTGCGCCTGGGCGACCTTGCCACCGTCCGCCCGCACCCGGCGCACCGCCGCGGTGATCGGGCCATAGGTGGAACCCCAGCCGATCACCAGCACCTCGGCCTCGCCGTCCGGGTCGTCGACCTCGATCGGGCGCACCTCGATGCCGTCCACCTTGGCCTGCCGGGTGCGGACCATCAGGTCGTGGTTGGCCGGGTCGTAGGAGATGTTGCCGGTGCCGTCCTGCTTCTCGATGCCGCCGATCCGGTGTTCCAGGCCCGCCGTGCCGGGCACCGCCCAGGGGCGGGCCAGGGTCTGCGGATCGCGCTTGTAGGGCCAGAACTCGCCCTCGGGGGTGTTCGGGCCGGTGGCGAAGTCGGGCTCGATGACCGGGAGTTCGGCTACCTGCGGGATCCGCCAGGGCTCCGAGCCGTTGGCCAGGTAGCCGTCCGAGAGCAGCAGCACCGGGGTCCGGTAGGTGACCGCGATCCTGGCCGCCTCCAGCGCCGCCTCGAAGCACTCGGCCGGGGTCGCCGGAGCCACGATCGGCACCGGGGCCTCGCCGTTGCGCCCGAACATCGCCTGCAGCAGGTCGGCCTGCTCGGTCTTGGTGGGCAGCCCGGTGGACGGGCCGCCGCGCTGGATGTCCACCACCAGCAGCGGCAGTTCGAGCGAGACCGCGAGACCGATGGTCTCCGACTTCAGTGCCACGCCCGGGCCCGAGGTGGTGGTGACGCCCAGCGAGCCGCCGAACGCCGCGCCCAGCGCGGCCCCGATGCCGGCGATCTCGTCCTCGGCCTGGAAGGTGCGCACGCCGAAGTTCTTGTGCTTGGACAGCTCGTGCAGGATGTCGGAGGCCGGGGTGATCGGGTAGGAGCCGAGGAAGAGCGGCAGGCCCGAACGCTGCGAGGCGGCGATCAGGCCGTAGGAGAGCGCCAGGTTGCCGGAGATGTTGCGGTAGGTGCCGGGCGGCAGCTTGGCCGGCGGCACCTCGTAGGAGACCGCGAAGTCCTCGGTGGTCTCACCGAAGTTCCACCCCGCCTTGAACGCCAGCACGTTGGCCTCGGCGATCGCCGGCTTCTTGGCGAACTTGGTGCGCAGGAACGATTCGGTCCCCTTGGTGGGGCGGTGGTACATCCAGGAGAGCAGCCCGAGCGCGAACATGTTCTTGGCCCGCTCGGCGTCCTTGCGGGCCAGCCCGCTCTCCTTGAGCGCCTCCAGGGTCAGCGTGGTCAGCGGCACCTTGTGCAGGTGGAAGCCGTCGAGCGAGCCGTCGCCGAGCGGGTCTGCGGCGTAACCCACCTTGGCCAGCGCCCGCTTGGTGAACTCGTCGGTGTCGACGATGATCTCCGCGCCCTTCGGCAGGTCGGGCAGGTTCGCCTTGAGCGCGGCCGGGTTCATCGCGACCAGCACGTTCGGCGCGTCGCCCGGGGTGAGGATGTCGTGGTCGGCGAAGTGCAGTTGGAAGCTGGAGACGCCCGGCAGGGTGCCCTGTGGGGCCCGGATCTCGGCTGGGAAGTTCGGCAGCGTGGAGAGGTCGTTGCCGAAGGAGGCGGTCTCGGACGTGAAGCGGTCCCCGGTGAGCTGCATGCCGTCACCGGAGTCGCCGGCGAACCGGATGATCACCCGGTCCACCCGCCGGATCGGCTTGACGCGCCGGGGTGCGCCTGGCGCTGGTCGGCCGTTCGGCGCGTCCGGGCCACCGCTCGCTGTCTCTGCCTGATCGACCTCGCTGGTCACTGCCGCGAACCTCCCTCAGGGGTACCAGCCGCGGGCGTGAGCCGTGTGCCCCGTCCGCCTGGTGCACCGATCGCATCCTATGCGGGTCGCGAATCCCTAGGCTGGAACTAAAGCAATCCGGCGCCACGGTGTATTCCGTACACACCCGGGCGGTCGATACCCACCCGACCCACCCGGGCGCCGGGAGTGCCCTGGGGTGACCGGTCAGGAGTTCAGGTAGGTGAGCACCGCGAGCACCCGGCGGTGGTCCTCCGGGCCGGCCGCCAGGCCCAGCTTGAGGAAGATGTTGCTGATGTGCTTCTCCACCGCGCCGTGCGAGACCACCAGCTGCTTGGCCACCGCGGCGTTGGTCCGGCCCTCGGCCATCAGGGCGAGCACCTCGCGCTCGCGCGGGGTCAGCCCGGCCAGCACGTCGCCCTTGCGGCTGCGGCTGAGCAGCTGCTGCACCACCTCGGGGTCCAGCGCGGTGCCGCCGCCGGCCACCCGGACCACCGCGTCCACGAACTCGCGCACCTCGGCGACCCGGTCCTTGAGCAGGTAGCCCACTCCCCGGGTGGAGCCGGCCAGCAGCTCGGCTGCGTACTGCTGCTCGACGTGCTGGGAGAGCACCAGCACCCCGAGGTCCGGGAAGCTCGCCCGCAGCTCCACGCAGGCCCGCACGCCCTCGTCGGTGTGGGTCGGCGGCATCCGCACGTCGGCCACCACCACGTCCGGCAGCGCACCGGCGCCGGCCAGCTCGTGGATGGTGCGGATCAGCGCCTCGCCGTCACCCACCCCGGCGACCACCTCCAGGCCGCGGTCGGTGAGCAGCCGGATCAGGCCTTCCCTGAGCAGGACCGAGTCCTCGGCGATGACGACGCGCAGCATGGAGCTTCTCCCCCGGAGCAGTGGGCAACGACCGCTCACATGGTACGGATCGCCACCGCGTCGCAGAGCCCCTGCAGGGCCGCCTTGGCCGGTCCGTCCGGCAGCGGGGCGAGCAGCGCGCGGGCCTCCTCGGCGTAGCGCAGCGTCTCGCGGCGGGCGCGCTCCAGGGCGGGGTGACGGCGCAGCAGGCGCAGCGCCTCGGCGTGCGCCTGATCGTCCGTCAGGTCCTGCTGGAGCAGCTCGCGCAGCCGGGCGTCCTCGGGGTCGCTCTCGTCCAGCGGCATCGACTGCAGCAGCAGCACCGGCAGCGTGGGCACGCCCTCGCGCAGGTCGGTGCCGGGGGTCTTGCCGGACTCGTGGCCGTCGCTGGCGATGTCCAGCACGTCGTCGGCCAGCTGGAAGGCGATGCCCATCTTCTCGCCGTACTCGGTGAGGATCTCCACCACGTGCGGCTCGGCGCCGGCCATCAGCGCGCCGAACCGGCCCGAGACGGCGATCAGCGCGCCGGTCTTGCCGGCCAGCACCTCCAGGTAGTGGGCCAGCGGGTCGTCCTCGAGGCCCGGCCCTGCGGTCTCCAGGATCTGGCCGGTGACCAGCCGCTCGAAGGCGTCGGCCTGGATCCGGACCGCCTCGGGGCCGAGGTCGGAGAGCACCTGGGAGGCCTTGGAGAAGAGGAAGTCGCCGGTCAGGATGGCCACCGAGTTGTCCCAGCGGGCGTTCACCGTGGGCACGCCGCGGCGCACCGGGGCCTCGTCCATCACGTCGTCGTGGTACAGGGTGGCCAGGTGGGTCAGCTCGACCACCACGGCGGCCGGCACCACGCCGGGCGCGGTCGGGTCGCCGAACTGCGCGGCCAGCATCACCAGCAGCGGGCGGAAGCGCTTGCCGCCGGCCTTGATCAGGTGGCTCGCGGTGATGGCGATCAGCGGCCGGTCGCTCTGCACGGCCTCGGCCATCGCGGCCTCCACCGCCTCGAGTCCGGCCTGGACGTCACGGGTCAGATCGCGGTCCTGCACGCTGAGCCCGAAGGGTTCCACGACGGTCACGAAGACCACTCCTGTCGCCGGTCGATCATGCGGTCCGGTCCCTGTTGCGGCCGCTGCCATCCCCAGCAGCGTATCCGGTCACGAGTGGATCACTGTACGGGCGTGCGGGTAGCGCGGCGAAGATGGCGCCGGGCCCCGGGCGATCAACGCCCGGAACCCGGCGCACGAGCCGGTGAACTGCGCTGTCTCAGTGGGTGAACTGCGCCGCCTTGGACGCCAGGTCCAGGAAGTACTGCGGCAGCAGGCCCAGGCCCAGCGTGACGATCACGCCGAACGAGATGGCCATCGTGGTGAAGACGCTGGGGATCGCCACCGCCGGGCCGTTCGGCTGCGGGTCGGAGAAGAACATCAGCACGATCACCCGGATGTAGAAGAACGCGGCCACCGCCGAACTCAGCACACCGACGATCACCAGCGGGGTCGCACCGCCCGCCGCCGCGGCCTGGAAGACTGCGAACTTACCGGTGAATCCGCTGGTCAGCGGGATCCCGGCGAAGGCCAGCAGGAAGAGCGCGAAGACCGCCGCGAGCAGCGGCGAGCGGCGCCCGAGCCCGGCCCAGCTGGACAGGTGGGTCGCCTCGCCCTTGGAGTCGCGCACCAGGGTGACCACCGCGAAGGCGCCCAGGGTGACGAAGGAGTAGGCCAGCAGGTAGAAGAGGACCGCACCGAGGCCCTGCCGGTTGGTGGCGATCACGCCGGTCAGGATGAACCCGGCGTGCGCGATCGAGGAGTACGCCAGCAGCCGCTTCACGTCCTGCTGGGTCACCGCGAGGATCGCGCCGACCACCATGGTGAGGATCGCCACCGCCCACATCACCGGGCGCCAGTCCCAGCGCAGCCCGGGCAGCGCGACGTAGAACAGGCGCAGCAGCGCGCCGAAGGCGGCGACCTTGGTGGCGGCGGCCATGAAGCCGGTGACCGGGGTCGGCGCGCCCTGGTAGACGTCCGGGGTCCAGGCGTGGAACGGGACGGCGCCGACCTTGAAGAGCAGGCCGACCGCCACCAGCGCCAGGCCGATCAGCAGCAGCGCGTCGTTGTGGGTGCTGATCGCGAGCCCCGCGGTGGTGGTGGCGGTGCCGTTGACCGCGTCGGCGATCTCCGGCAGCCGGAAGCTGCCCGCGTACCCGTACAGCAGCGCGCTGCCGAACAGGAAGAAGGCCGAGGCGAAGGAGCCGAGCAGGAAGTACTTGACCGCCGCCTCCTGCGAGAGCAACCGGCGCCGGCGGGCCAGCGCGCAGAGCAGGTAGAGCGGCAGCGAGAAGACCTCGAGGGCCACGAACATGGTCAGCAGGTCGTTGGCGGCCGGGAAGAGCAGCATGCCGCCGACCGCGAACAGGGTGAGCGGGTAGACCTCGGTGGAGGCGAAGCCCGCCCGGGTGGCCTGCCGCTCCTGCTCGCCGCCGGGGGTGGCGGAGCCCTGCGGGGTGAAGGCGTCGCGCGGCCCGCCCTCGGTGCGCGGGTCCAGGCCGCGCTCGGCGTAGAGCAGCACGGCGACCACGGCGGCCAGCAGGATCACGCCCTGCAGGAAGAGCGCGGGGCCGTCCTCGGCCACCGAACCCATCGCGATCAGCCCGCTCTTGGTCGAGCCGTAGCCCTGCGAGGCGAGCACGATCAGCGCGATGAAGGCACCGGCCAGGCCGGTCAGTGCCAGGCCGACCTGGGTGGTGTAGCGGGCCCGGCGCGGCACGAAGGCCTCGGCCAGGATGCCCGCGACGGCCGCGCCGAAGACGATCAGCATCGGGGAGAGCTGGCCGTACTCGAGCTGCGGCGCCGGGATGCTCGGTGTGTTGCCGCCGGCCGCCGCCATCCACACGCTGTGGACGGACCCCGCGCCGTGGAGAAGGGGGACGCTCACTGCTGCTCACCTCCGGCAGGGATGGCCACCGGGTGGGCCGGGGCCGGGTCGGTCCGGTGGACCTGGGAGAGGGTGTCGGCCACCGCCGGGTTCACCAGGTCGGTGAGCGGCTTGGGGTAGACCCCGAGGACCACGGTCAGCGCGATCAGCGGGGCGGCCACCAGCAGTTCTCGCGCCTTCAGGTCGGGCATCTTGCTGACGCTCTCCTTGACCGGCCCGGTCATGGTGCGCTGGTAGAGCACCAGGACGTAGAGCGCGGCCAGCACGATGCCCAGGGTGGCGATCACGCCGAGCGCCGGGTAGCGGCTGAAGGTGCCGACCAGCACCAGGAACTCGCTGACGAACGGGGCGAGTCCGGGCAGCGACAGGGTGGCCAGGCCGCCGATCAGGAAGGTGCCGGCCAGCACCGGGGCGACCTTCTGCACGCCGCCGAAGTCGGCGATCAGGCGCGAGCCGCGCCGCGAGATCAGGAAGCCGGCGATCAGCATCAGCAGGGCGGTCGAGATGCCGTGGTTGACCATGTAGAGGGTGGCACCGCTCTGGCCCTGGCTGGTCATCGCGAAGATGCCCAGGATGATGAAGCCGAAGTGCGAGATCGAGGCGTAGGCGACCAGCCGCTTGATGTCCTTCTGACCCACCGCCAGCAGCGCGCCGTAGATGATCCCGATCACCGAGAGCACCAGGATCGCGGGAGCGAAGAACTTCGAGGCGTCCGGGAAGAGGCCCAGGCAGAACCGCAGCATCGCGAAGGTGCCGACCTTGTCCACCACGGCGGTGATCAGCACGGCGGTGCCGGCCGTGGCCTCGCCCATCGCGTTCGGCAGCCAGGTGTGCAGCGGCCAGAGCGGGGCCTTGACGGCGAAGGCGAAGAAGAAGCCGAGGAAGAGCGCCCGTTCGGCGGTCGGGTTGATCACCAGCTTGCCGTCGGCCACCGCCGAGGTGAGCGTCTGCAGGTCGAAGGTGCCCTGGCCCTGGTCCTGCGCGATCACGTACAGGCCGATCACGGCGGCCAGCATGACCAGGCCGCCGAGCAGGTTGTAGAGCAGGAACTTGACGGCCGCGTACGAGCGTTGGCGGGACGCCTCGGGGCCGCCGGCCCGGTCGCCGAAGCCGCCGATCAGGAAGTACATCGGGATCAGCATGGCTTCGAAGAAGACGTAGAAGAGGAAGACGTCGGTGGCCAGGAAGGAGACGATCACCATTGCCTCGACGGCCAGGATCAGGGCGAAGAAGCCCTGGGTGCGGCGCCTGTTCTCGAAAGTGCCGTCCGGGCTGGGGGCCGGGTCCGCGTCGTGCCAGGAGGCAAGCATCACCAGCGGCACCAGCACCGAGGTGAGCAGCACCAGCACGGCGGCGATGCCGTCCACCCCGAGCGAGAAGTTGATCCCGAAGGAGCGGATCCAGCTGTGCGACTCGGTGAGCTGGTAGCGCGCCCCGCCGGGCTTGAAGTCGGCGGCGATCAGCGCGGTGAGCGCGAGGGTGACCACCGAGACGCCGAGCGCGATGGCCTTGGTGGTGCGCCGCCTGGCCTCGTTGGTGCCGGCGGGCAGCGCGGCGGTCAGGATCGCCCCGGCGGCGGGGACGGCGCAGGTGACGGCCAGCAGGTAGCTCATGGCCTTGCCTCCTGACGATGCGTCATGTCTTTCATACCGACCTCATCAGGAGAGTCGTGGCGACCAGGACCAGCGTGCCGCCGAACATGGAGAGGGCATAGGAGCGGACGTAACCGTTCTGCACCCGGCGCAGCCGACCGGAGATGCCCCCGATGCTCGCGGCCAGGCCGTTGACGAAGCCGTCGAGCCCCTTGCTGTCGAAGAAGACCAGCGCCGCGGTGAGCGCGGAGCCGGGGCGCACCAGGACGGCGTGGTTGAAGTCGTCCTGCAGCAGGTCGCGGCGGGCCGCCCGGGTGAGCGCCGAGCCGACCGGCGGGACGGCCGGGACCGGCGAGCGCCCGTACACCACGTAGGCGAGCCCGGCGCCGGCCAGCATGCAGGCGATGCTGAGCGCCATGACCACGCCGGACGACAGCGGGGAGTTGCCCTCGCTGAACCCGGTGACCGGCTCCAGCCAGTGCTGGAAGTTGTTGTTCAGGACGAAGAGCCCGCCCGCGAAGACCGAGCCGAAGGCCAGCAGGATCATCGGGACGGTCATCGACTTGGGCGACTCGTGCGGGTGCGGCTCGTGGCCCTCGGCGTCGGGCTGCCAGCGCTTCTCGCCGAAGAAGGTCATGATCATCACCCGGGTCATGTAGAACGCGGTGACCGCCGCGCCGATCAGGGTGACCGCGCCGAGGATCCAGCCCTCGGTGCCGCCCTTGGCGAAGGCGGCCTCGATGATCCGGTCCTTGGACCAGAAGCCGGACGGGCCGGGGAACCCGATGATCGCCAGGTAGCCGAGCCCGAAGGTGACGTAGGTGATCGGCATGTACTTGCGCAGGCCGCCGTAGTGACGCATGTTCACCTCGTCGTTCATGCCGTGCATGACCGAGCCGGCGCCGAGGAAGAGCCCCGCCTTGAAGAAGCCGTGGGTGACCAGGTGCATGATCGCGAAGACGTAGCCGATCGGCCCCAGGCCGGCGGCCAGGATCATGTAGCCGATCTGCGACATGGTCGAGCCGGCCAGCGCCTTCTTGATGTCGTCCTTGGCGCAACCGACGATCGCACCGAAGATCAGCGTCACGGCGCCGACGCAGACCACCGCGAGCTGCGCGGTCGGCGCCAGGTCGAAGATGGCGTTCGACCGGGTGATCAGGTAGACGCCGGCGGTCACCATGGTGGCCGCGTGGATCAGCGCGGAGACCGGGGTCGGGCCCTCCATCGCGTCGCCGAGCCAGCTCTGCAGCGGCACCTGGGCCGACTTGCCGCAGGCGGCGAGCAGCAGCAGCAGGCCGATCGCGGTGAGCCGGCCCTGGCTCGCCTGGTGCGCGGTGGCGAAGACCGGCCCGAAGGCGAAGCTGCCGAACTGGGTGAACATCAGCATGATCGCGATGGACAGGCCCATGTCGCCGACCCGGTTGACGATGAACGCCTTCTTGGCGGCGGTGGCCGCGGCCGGCTTGTGCTGCCAGAAGCCGATCAGCAGGTACGAGGCGAGCCCGACGCCCTCCCAACCGACGTACAGCAGCAGGTAGTTGTCCGCCAGCACCAGCAGCAGCATGGCGGCCAGGAACAGGTTGAGGTACCCGAAGAAGCGGCGGCGGCGCTCGTCGTGCGCCATGTAGCCGACCGAGTAGACGTGGATCAGCGTGCCGACGCCGGTGATCAGCAGCACGAAGGTCATCGAGAGCTGGTCGAGCTGGAAGGAGACGTCGGCCTGGAAGGTGCCCACCGAGATCCAGCTGAACAGGTGCTCGTGGACCGGGCGTTGGTCGACGCTGCGGCCGAGCATGCTGCTGAACAGCAGCAGCGCGAAGACGAAGGAGAGCAGCGACGCGAACGTGCCCAGCCAGTGGCCGAACCGGTCCAGCGCGCGGCCGCCGAGCAGCAGCAGGGCAGCCCCGACCAGCGGCGCTGCGATGAGCAGCGGAATAAGAGAGTTCACCCTGGGCCCCTACAGCTTCATCAGGTTGCTGTCGTCGACCGAAGCCGAGTGCCTGGTACGGAAGATGCTCACGATGATCGCCAGGCCCACCACGACCTCGGCCGCCGCGACCACCATGGTGAAGAAGGCCAGGATCTGGCCGTCCAGGTTGTCGTGCAGCCGGGAGAAGGTGACCAGGGCCAGGTTGGAGGCGTTGAGCATCAGCTCCACGCACATGAACAGGACGATCGCGTTGCGCCGGATCAGCACCCCGGAGGCTCCGATGGTGAACAACAGGGCTGCGAGATAGAGGTAGTTGACCGGGTTCACTCGCCCTCCTCCTGGCGCTTCGCGGCGTCGTCCGTGGTCTTCTGGTGGTTCGGCACCGGCTCCAGCTCGGGGCGCGGTTGGCTGGGGAGCGCCGGCCGCTCGGAGGACGGGCGGCCCAGCCACTCGGCCGTGCTGTTCTCCAACTCGGCCATCCGGCGCAGCATGTCCTGGCTGACGTCGCGCATCTGGCCGCGCTCGCGCAGGGTGTTCATCACCGAGTCCTCGGCGATGGTGCCGTCCGGCAGCAGGCCCGCGATGTCCACCGCGTTGTGCCGGGCGTAGACGCCGGGCGCCGGCAGCGGCGGGACCTGCTTGTTCTCCCGGATCCGCTGGGCCGCCAGCTCCCGCTGGGTGCTGGGCGCCGTCACGTGCTCGCGGTGGGTCAGCACCATCGCGCCGACCGCCGCGGTGATCAGCAGCGCGCCGGTGACCTCGAAGGCCCAGACGTACTTGGTGAAGATCAGCCGGGCCAGGCCCTGCACGTTGCCCTCGGCGTTGGCCTCGGCCAGGCCGGGGAAGTGGCCCAGCTTCGCGTGCGCGATGCCGGCGATCAGCAGCACGCCGAAGCCCAGGCCGCAGAGCACCGCGGCCACCCGCTGGCCCTTGAGCTGCTCCTTGAGCGAGTCCTCGGAGGTGACGCCGACCAGCATCACCACGAAGAGGAAGAGCATCATGATCGCGCCGGTGTAGACCACGATCTGCACCACGCCGAGGAAGACCGCGCCCTGGGCCAGGTAGCAGATCGCCAGCGCGATCATGGTGGCGGCCAGGCAGAGCGCGCTGTGCACCGCCTTGCGCATCAGCAGCATGCCGAGCGCGCCGCCGACCGCGATCACCGCGAGTACCCAGAACTGGACCGCTTCGCCGGTGGAGGTCATGAACTCGCCTCCTTCTCGTGCTGCTCCTGGGTGAGGGTCCCGGGCGCGGCGTGGGTGACCTCGCCGCGGTAGTAGGCGCCCTCCTCGGTGCCCGGGTACATCGCATGCGGCGGCGCGACCATGCCCTCGGTCAGCCCGGAGAGCAGCTGCTCCTTGGTGAAGATCAGGTCGGCCCGCGAGGAGTCGGCCAGCTCGTACTCGTTGGTCATGGTCAGCGCGCGGGTCGGGCAGGCCTCGATGCACAGCCCGCAGAGGATGCAGCGCGCGTAGTTGATCTGGTAGACCGCGCCGTACCGCTCGCCCGGGGAGTAACGCTCCTCCTCGGTGTTGTCGGCGCCCTCCACGTAGATCGCGTCCGCCGGGCAGGCCCAGGCGCACAGCTCGCAGCCGACGCACTTCTCCAGGCCGTCGGGGTGACGGTTGAGCTGGTGGCGGCCGTGGAACCGGGGGGCGGTGGGCTTCTTCTGCTCCGGGTACTGCTCGGTCAGCCGCTTCTTGAACATGGCCGTGAAGGTCACGCCGAAGCCTGCGGCCGGGCCCAGCAGCGACGGCTTGTCGTCGGACTCTGGCATCTCGGTTCAGCTCCCTTCGGACTGGTTGGCGCCGCTGTTCGCACTGCCGTTGGCGCCGTTCAGCGCGTCTTCCAACTGCTGCTGCGGCGCAGTTGCCTGGGGCACCCGGCTGCGCCGACGCGGCACCGGGGGCAGTTGCTGGCCCGGCAGCGGCGGGACGGGGTAGCCGCCCGCCATCGGGTCGAACTCACCCTCGGGCGGGGTGCCTTGCGCTGCCACGGCGCCGCCCTGCGGCTCCTCCTTGGACCGGAACGCGTCCCAGAGCAGCGAGAGCAGCAGCACCGCGGCCACCGGCGCGCCCACGTAGAGCACCACCCGGCCGAAGCCCTCGCCCTCGTTGCGCAGCGCCCGGACGCTGGCCACCATCACCAGCCAGACCAGCGAGACCGGGATCAGCACCTTCCAGCCGAGCTTCATGAACTGGTCGTAGCGCAGCCGGGGCAGCGTGCCGCGCAGCCAGATGAAGAAGAAGAGCAGCAGCTGGATCTTGATGATGATCCAGAGCATCGGCCACCAGCCGTGGTTGGCGCCGGCCCAGAAGGTGGAGATCGGCCACGGGGCCCGCCAGCCGCCCAGGAAGAGCGTGCTGGCGACCGCCGAGACGGTGACCATGTTGACGTACTCGGCCAGCATGAACATCGCGAACTTCAGCGAGCTGTACTCGGTGTTGAAGCCGCCGACCAGCTCGCCCTCGGCCTCCGGCAGGTCGAACGGCGCCCGGTTGGTCTCGCCGACCATCGCGATGATGTAGACGATGAACGAGACCGGCAGCAACACCGCGAACCAGGTGGGCTGTTGCGAGTCGACGATCTGCGAGGTCGACATCGAGCCGGAGTAGATGAAGACCGCCGCGAACGAGAGCCCCATCGCGATCTCGTAGGAGATCATCTGGGCCGCCGACCGGACGCCGCCGAGCAGCGGGTAGGTCGAGCCGGAGGACCAGCCGGCCAGCACGATGCCGTAGATCCCGATCGAGGCGGTGGCCAGGATGTAGAGCAGCGCCACCGGCAGGTCGGTGAGCTGCATCGGGGTACGGGTGCCGAAGATCGAGATCTCGTCGTTGGCCGGGCCGAACGGGATCACCGCGATCGCCATGAAGGCCGGGATCGCGCAGATCACCGGGGCCAGGATGTAGACCACCTTGTCCGCCCCGGAGACCACCAGGTCCTCCTTGAGGGCGAGCTTCACACCGTCGGCCAGCGACTGCAGCAGGCCCCAGGGGCCATGCCGGTTGGGGCCGATCCGCAGCTGCATCCAGGCGACGACCTTGCGCTCCCAGACGATCGCGACCAGCACGGTGATCAGCAGGAAGGCGAAGCAGAAGACCGCCTTGATGACGACCAGCCACCACGGGTCCCGCCCGAAAAAGCCGAGCGTCTGGTAGCCGGCGGCCAATGTCCAGTGCGTCATTGCTCCTCCCCTCCTGCCGGGGCGATGGTGACCAGGTGGCCGACCGTGGTGCCGAGCGTGCGGTGCACGCCCTGGTCGGTGGAGTTGAGCGGCAGCCAGACGGTGCGCTCCGGCATCTCCGCGGTGATCTCCAGCGGCAGCACCAGCGAGCCCGCCGGGCCGCTGACCCGCAGCCGGCCCCCGCTCGCGCCGATCTCGGCGGCGGTGCCGGGCGAGAGCCGGGCGACGGCGGCGTGCCGGGTGCCGGCCAGGTGCTCGTCGCCCTGCTGGAGGGTGCCGCGGTCCAGCAGCAGCCGCCAACCGGCCAGCACCGCCTGCCCGGTGGCGGGCCTGGGCAGCGGGGCCGGGTGACCGGCCGGCGCGGCCGGGCGGTCACCGGTCCACGGGGTGAAGGCGTCCAGCTCGCGCCGCGCGGCCCGCAGGTCGGGCAGTGCGAGCCGGTGGCCGAGTGCGTCCGCCAGCATGTTCAGCACCCGGACGTCCGACTGGAGATGACGGCCCATCTGCTGATCCGGCTTCAGCGCGGCCTCGAAGAGCCGGACCCGGCCCTCCCAGTCCAGGAAGGTGCCGGCCTTCTCGGCGACGGCGGCCACCGGCAGCACCACGTCGGCGTGTTCGGTGACGGCCGAGGGCCGCAGCTCCAGCGAGACCACGAAGCCGACCCGGGTCAGGGCCTCCTCGGCGAGCTGCGGGTCGGGCAGGTCGTCGGGGTCGACGCCGCCGATCAGCAGCGCGTCCAGATCGCCGTGCGCGGCGGCGGCCAGGATCTGGCCGGTGTCGCGGCCCAGCCGGGCGGGCAGTTCGGCCACACCCCAGGCGGCGGCGGTCTCGGCCCGCGCGGCCGGGACGCCGACCGGACGGCCGCCCGGCAGCAGGCCGGGCAGCGCACCGGCCTCCAGCGCGCCGCGCTCGCCGGCCCGGCGCGGGATCCAGGCAAGCTTGGCGCCGGTGGCGTGCGCCAGGCGCAGCGCCGAGGTCAGCGCGCCGGCCGTCTGGGCGAGGCGCTCGCCGAGCAGGATCACCGCGCCGGGCTGCCGCAGCAGTTCGGCGGCCCGTCCGGCCTCGTCGCTCAGCGGCTCCTCGGCCGCCAGCGCGCCGAGCCACTCGGCCTCGGTGCCGGGGGCGGCCGGCAGCAGCGCGCCGCCGAGCTTGCCCAGGCCCCGCGAGTGGTGGTCGGCGATCGCGAAGACCTTCAGGCCCTTGCGGCTCGCCTTGCGCAGCCGCAGGAAGACGATCGGCGACTCCTCCTCGGGCTCGAAGCCCGCGAGCAGCACGCCCGGAGCCGCTTCCAGCGCCGCGTACGTGACACCGCTGCCGTCCAGATCGACGCCGCGCCCGGCAACGGCGACGGCCAGGAAGTCCGCCTCCTCACCGCTGTGCGGGCGGGCCCGGAAGTCCACGTCGTTGGTGCCGAGCACCACCCGGGCGAACTTGGCGTAGCCGTAGGCGTCCTCGACCGTCACCCGGCCGCCGGTCAGCACGGCGGCGCGGGCGCCGGTCAGGCCCTCGGCGGCGGCGGCCAGCGCCTGCGGCCAGGAGGTGGCCACCAGCTCACCGGTGGCCTGGTCGCGGACCAGCGGGCTGGTCAGCCGGTCGCGCTGCTGGGCGTAGCGGAAGGCGAACCGGCCCTTGTCGCAGTTCCACTCCTCGTTGACGTCCGGGTCCTCGCCGGCCAGCCGGCGCAGCACCTTGCCGCGCCGGTGGTCGGTGCGCTGCGCGCAGCCCGAGGAGCAGTGCTCGCAGACGCTGGGCGAGGAGACCAGGTCGAAGGGGCGGGAGCGGAACCGGTAGGCGGCCGAGGTGAGGGCGCCGACCGGGCAGATCTGGATGGTGTTGCCGGAGAAGTACGACTCGAAGTCGTCGCCCGCGCCGATGCCCACCTGCTGGAGGGCGCCGCGCTCCAGCATCTCGACGAACGGGTCGCCGGCGATCTGCTCGGAGAAGCGGGTGCAGCGGGCACAGAGCACGCAGCGCTCGCGGTCCAGCAGCACCTGGCTGCTGATCGGGATCGGCTTCTCGTAGGTCCGCTTCATGCCCTCGAAGCGGGAGTCGGCCGAGCCGGTGGACATCGCCTGGTTCTGCAGCGGGCATTCGCCGCCCTTGTCGCAGACCGGGCAGTCCAGCGGGTGGTTGATCAGCAGCAGCTCCATCACGCCGCGCTGCGCCTTCTCGGCGACCGGCGAGCTGACCTGGGTGCGGACCACCATGCCCTCGGCGACCGGGATGGTGCAGGAAGCGACCGGCTTGCGCTGGCCCTCGATCTCCACGATGCACTGCCGGCAGGCGCCGGCCGGATCGAGCAGCGGGTGGTCGCAGAACCGCGGCACCTGGGTGCCGATCTGCTCGGCCGCCCGGATCACCAACGTGCCCTTGGGGACCTGGACTTCGACGCCGTCGATGGTGAGCGTGACGAGCTCGACCGAAGTCTTCGGACCCGCGGCGGAGCCGCTGATGTCACCAGTCGTGATGGTCACGCGTGCACCTCCCTCTCGGTGGCGGGCTGGGGGGCCTTGGCCTGCTTGGCGTCGGCCCAGACGGTGGCGGCGGCCGGGTCGAACGGGCAGCGGCGCTCGGCCAGGTGCTGCTCGTACTCGGCGCGGAAGTACTGCAGCGAGGAGGAGATCGGGCTGGCCGCGCCGTCGCCGAGCGCGCAGAAGGACTTGCCGTTGATGTTGTCGGCGATGTCCAGCAGCTTCTCCAGGTCGCCCGCCTCGCCGGCGCCGGCCTCGATCCGCTTGAGCAACTGGACCAGCCAGTAGGTGCCTTCGCGGCACGGGGTGCACTTGCCGCAGGACTCGTGGGCGTAGAACTCGGTCCACCGGGTGACCGCGCGCACCACGCAGGTGGTCTCGTCGAAGATCTGCAACGCCTTGGTGCCGAGCATCGAGCCGGCCGCGCCCACGCCTTCGTAGTCGAGCGGGACGTCGAGGTGCTCGTCGGTGAACATCGGGGTGGAACTGCCGCCCGGGGTCCAGAACTTGAGCCGGTGACCGGACCGCACCCCGCCGCTGATGTCCAGCAGTTGACGGAGCGTCACGCCCAGTGGCGCCTCGTACTGCCCGGGGTTGGTGACGTGCCCGGAGAGCGAGTAGAGGGTGAATCCGGGCGACTTCTCGGTGCCCAGCGAGGTGAACCACTCCTTGCCGCGGGCCAGGATCGACGGCACCGAGGCGATCGACTCCACGTTGTTGACCACGGTCGGGCAGGCGTACAGGCCCGCGATCGCCGGGAACGGCGGGCGCAGCCGCGGTTGGCCGCGCCGGCCCTCCAGCGAGTCGAGCAGCGCCGTCTCCTCGCCGCAGATGTAGGCGCCGGCGCCCGCGTGCACGGTGATGTCGAGGTCGACGCCGGAGCCGAGGATGTCCCGGCCCAGGTAGCCCGCCTGGTACGCCTCGGCGACGGCCGCGTGCAGCCGGCGCAGCACCGGCACCACCTCGCCGCGCAGGTAGATGAAGGCGTGCTCGCAGCGGATCGCGTAGGAGGCGATCACCATGCCCTCGATCAGCGCGTGCGGATTGGCGAAGAGCAGCGGGATGTCCTTGCAGGTCCCGGGCTCCGACTCGTCCGCGTTGACCACCAGGTAGTGCGGCTTGCCGTCGTTCTGCGGGATGAACTGCCACTTCAGCCCGGTCGGGAACCCGGCGCCGCCGCGACCGCGCAGGCCGGACTCCTTGACCAGGGCGATCAGCGCGTCGGGGTCCATCGCCAGCGCCTTGCGCAGGCCCTGGTAGCCCTCGTGGCGGTGGTAGGTCTCCAGCGACCACGGGCGGTGGTCGTCCCAGGAGGCGGAGAGCACGGGGCTGAGCAGCTTCTCGGCCGGCTCGGTGGCGGTCATCACGCCTCCGTCCCTTCGGCTCGGGGGGAGACCACGCGGGCGCCCGGGGCGCCCGGCAGCGACTCGCCCTTGGCGAGGCGCAGACCGGCCAGCGACGGGGCGCCGCCCGCGCCGGACTCCTCGTTGGCGCCCTCCCGGGTGTCGGGGAAGCCCGACAGGATCCGGGCCGTCTGCTTGAACGAGCAGAGCTTGGCGCCACGGGTGGGACGCACCTCGGCGCCCGCCCGCAGGTCGTCGACCAGCTGCTTGGCGCTCTGCGGCGTCTGGTTGTCGAAGAACTCCCAGTTGACCATCACCACCGGCGCGTAGTCGCAGGCCGCGTTGCACTCGATGTGCTCGATCGAGAGCTTGCCGTCCTCGGTGGTCTCGTTGTTGCCGATCCCGAGGTGCTCCTGGAGTTCCTCGAAGATCTGGTCGCCGCCGAGCACCGCGCAGAGCGTGTTGGTGCAGACCCCCACGTGGTACTCCCCGGCGGGCCGGCGCCGGTACATGGTGTAGAAGGTGGCGACCGCCGTGGCCTCGGCCGTGGTGAGCTCCAACTGCTCGGCGCAGAACCGGATCCCGGTCGCGCTGACGAAGCCCTCCTCGGCCTGGACCAGGTGCAGCAGCGGCAACAGCGCGGAGCGGGCCTGCGGATAGCGGGCGATCAGCTCCTTCGCGTCCACGGCGAGGCGCGCGTGCACCTCCGGTGGATACGGCTTGGCCGGCAGCGCCGGCAGGCCGAGGTCAGTGCTGTTCAACGGTCCACGCCTCCCATCACCGGGTCGATCCCGGCCACCGCCACGATCACGTCGGCCACCTGGCCGCCCTCGCACATCGCCGCCATCGACTGCAGGTTGGTGAACGACGGGTCCCGGAAGTGCACCCGGTACGGGCGGGTCCCGCCGTCGCTCACCACGTGCACGCCGAGTTCGCCCTTCGGCGACTCGACCGCCACGTACGCCTGGCCGACCGGGACCCGGAAGCCCTCGGTGACCAGCTTGAAGTGGTGGATCAGGGCCTCCATCGAGGTGCCCATGATCTTCCGGATGTGGTCCAACGAGTTCCCCAGGCCGTCCGGCCCGAGGGCCAGTTGGGCCGGCCAGGCGATCTTCTTGTCGGCCACCATGACCGGCCCCGGGCGCAGCCGCTCCAGGCACTGCTCGACGATCCGCAGCGACTGCTTCATCTCCTCCAGGCGGATCAGGAACCGCCCGAAGGAGTCCGCGGTGTCCGCCACCGCGACGTCGAAGTCATAGGACTCGTAACCGCAGTAGGGCTCCGACTTGCGCAGGTCGTGCGGCAGGCCGGTGGCCCGCAGGATCGGCCCGGTGGCGCCGAGCGCCAGGCAGCCGGCCAGGTCCAGGTGGCCGACGTCGACCAGCCGGGCCTTGAAGATCGGGTTGCCGGTGGCCAGCTTGTCGTACTCGTGCATCCGGGAGCGGAAGAGCTTCACGGCCTCGCGGATCTGGTCGACCGCGCCCGGGGGCAGGTCCTGGGCCAGGCCGCCGGGGCGCACGTAGGCATGGTTCATCCGCAGCCCGGTGACCAACTCGAAGATGTCCAGGATGAGTTCGCGGTCCCGGAAGCCGTAGATCATCAGCGTGGTGGAGCCGATCTCCATGCCGCCGGTGGCCAGGCAGACCAGGTGCGAGGAGATCCGGTTCAGCTCCATCATCAGCACCCGGATCACGGTGGCGCGGTCCGGGACCTGGTCGGTGATGCCGAGCAGCTTCTCCACCGCCAGGCAGTACGCGGTCTCGTTGAAGAGCGGGGTGAGGTAATCCATCCGGGTGACGAAGGTGGTGCCCTGCACCCAGGAGCGGAACTCCATGTTCTTCTCGATACCGGTGTGCAAGTAGCCGATGCCGCACCGGGCTTCGGTCACCGTCTCGCCGTCGATCTCCAGGATCAGCCGCAACACCCCGTGGGTGGAGGGGTGTTGCGGACCCATGTTGACGATGATGCGCTCGTCGTCGGCCCGCGCGACGGCGTCGACCACCTCGCCCCAGTCGCCACCGGTGACGGTGAAGACCCGGCCCTCGGTGGTCTCGCGCGCTCCCGCTTCGTATTCGGCCGTCTTGTTCTCAGAAGACTTGGGCATCAGGAGTACGACCTCCGCTGGTCGGGTGCCGGGATCTGGGCGCCCTTGTACTCGACGGGAATCCCGCCGAGCGGGTAGTCCTTGCGCTGCGGGTGGCCCAGCCAGTCGTCCGGCATCATGATCCGGGTCAGCGCCGGGTGGCCCTCGAAGACGATGCCGAAGAAGTCGTAGGTCTCGCGCTCGTGCCAGTCGTTGGTCGGGTAGACGCTCACCACCGACGGGATCCGCGGGTCGGCGTCCGGCGCGGTGACCTCGATCCGGATCAGCCGGGTGTGGGTGATCGACCGCAGGTGGTAGACGGCGTGCAGCTCGCGCCCCGTCTCGCTCGGGTAGTGCACGCCGCTGACGCCCAGGCAGAGTTCGAAGCGCAGCGCCGGGTCGTCGCGCAGGATCCGGACGGTCTGCAGGAGGTGCTCGCGGGCGATCTGGAAGGTCAGCTCGCCACGGTCGACCACGGTCTTCTCGATCACCGCGGCCGGCACCAGGTCCTGCTCCTCCAGCGCCCCCTCCAGCTCGTCGGCCACCTCGTCGAACCAGCCTCCGTACGGGCGTTCGGCCGGTGCGGGCAGCACGATGGCAGCCGCCAGGCCGCCGAAGCCGGAGGTGTCGCCGCTGCCCTGGGCGCCGAACATGCCCTGGCGCTTGCCGATCACCTCGACGGGGAGTTCGGCGCGACCGTTCGGGATCGGGACCTCGGGGGTGTTGTCAGGGGTCTTGTCGGGGGTCTTGTCGGGGGTGTTGCCGCTCATCGCTGCTGCCACCCCATCTCGCTGGTCGGCATCGCGTGCAGCGCGAGTTCCTCGGCCTCGTCCTGCGCCCGCCGCTTGTTCACGCCGAGCGGCTCGTGCTGGATCTTCTGGTGCAGCTTGAGGATCGCGTCCATCAGCATCTCCGGACGGGGCGGGCACCCCGGCAGGTAGATGTCCACGGGAACGATGTGGTCGACGCCCTGGACGATCGCGTAGTTGTTGAACATCCCGCCCGAGGACGCGCAGACGCCCATCGAGATGACCCACTTCGGATTCGCCATCTGGTCGTAGACCTGGCGCAGCACCGGAGCCATCTTCTGGCTCACCCGCCCCGCCACGATCATCAGATCGGCCTGCCGGGGCGAACCGCGGAAGACCTCCATGCCGAACCGGGCCAGGTCGTAGCGGCCGGCCCCGGTGGTCATCATCTCGATGGCGCAGCAGGCCAGCCCGAAGGTGGCCGGGAAGACCGAGGCCTTTCGCACCCAGCCCGCGGCACTCTCCACCGTGGTGAGCAGAAAGCCGCTCGGCAGCTTCTCCTCGATTCCCATCTACCCATCCCTCTCAGTGGCCTCAAATCCAGCTGATCGCGGCGCTGTTGGTGCCGTCAGTACCGCGCTAGTCCCACTCCAGGCCGCCGCGCCGCCACACGTACGCGTAGGCGACGAAGACGGTGGCGATGAACAGGAGCATCTCGACCAGCCCGAAGATCCCCAGGGCGTCGAAGCTGACCGCCCACGGGTAGAGGAAGACGATCTCGATGTCGAAGACGATGAAGAGCATCGCCGTCAGGTAGTACTTGATCGGGAACCGCCCGCCGCCCAGTGGCTGCGGGGTCGGTTCGATACCGCACTCGTAGGCTTCCAACTTGGCCCGGTTGTAGCGCTTCGGGCCGGTCAGCGAAGCCATCACGACGGAGCCGATCGCGAACGCCGCCGCGATGGCACCGAGTACGAGGATCGGCGCGTAGGCATTCATCCGCCCTCGCTCCCTCCGTCCAGTCGTCCTTGACTGCAGATCGGAATCACCGGGTCACCGTGGGGTGATCCAGCCGTCCGGTTCCCGAGATCCACCCCATGTGAGGCAGTTCACAAAGCCCGGATCGAGCGCATCCTATGCCCGTCGGCTTGTGATCTGCGACACGCGTTCCGAGGTGATCTTTGTGATCTACGACACCTCGCAGACCGGTAGCCATGGCGACAAGTCGCGAGATATGAACGCAACGGACCCAGATGGTCGCAAACTGTCATATTCCTTGGCCAAGCCGCTGGTCAAAGCGACTTGCCTATATCAACTATGCGGCGATCATGGCAAATTTCCAGGCCTCATGTTGACGTGATAGAGCCCCTCCCTCGCAGGGGTGACGAGGGAGGGGCACGCGCTTGACCCTTGGTTCACAAGCGCACGAATGGCGGGCAGGATGGGCTCGGCGGAGCGCCCACCCCAGGAGATCAAGCCGGCTCGGCCACCAGGCCGCTCGCCGGCAGGACCGCGCGGCGGCCCGCTTCGGTGCCGGCCAGGACCAGCAGGCCGCCGAGCAGGGCCGGGGCGCCGAGGCGGTCGCCGCCCAGCGCGATGCCGAAGACGGCGGCCCAGAGGGGTTCGGTGCCCAGCAGCAGGCTGACCCGGGAGGGAGAGGTGGCGCGCACGGCCCGCATCTGGACGAAGAACGCGAAGAGCGTGCAGAACAGCGAGAGGTAGAGCAGCAGGCTCCACTGACCGAGCGACCAACCGGCCGCCACCCGCCAGGGCGCGGGGCCGCCGAACGGCGCGGCGATGGCGAACACCACTGCGGCGGCTGCTAGTTGCACCCAGGTCAGGGCGAGTGAGTCGATCCCGCGCAGCGCCCGGCTGCGCGACATCGCCAGCACGTGCACGGTCCGCGTCAGCGCCGCGCCGAGCACCAGCAGGTCCCCGAACGAGGGCGCCTGAAGACCCGCGCCCTCGGTCAGCAGCCCGACGCCGAGCAGCGAGAGAGCGGCGGCACCGAGGAACGCACGCGGTATCGCGGTGCGGCTCAGCAGGCTCTCGGCGAGCGGGGTGAGGATCATCGTCAGGCTGATGATCAGCCCGGCATTGGTGGCCGAGGTGTGCACCACCCCGTAGCTCTCCAGCAGGAAGATCCCGCCCAGGATCACCCCGAGCAGCGCCGCCCCCCGCCACTGCGCCGCCCCCAGCGTGCGCAACCCGCGCCAGGCGAACACCCCGAAGACCGGCAGCACCACCGTGAACCGCAGCACCAGCATCGGCAGCACGGTGTGGGCGTCGGTCAGTTGCTTGACGGCGAGGTAACTGGACCCCCAGACCACCGCCACCGCGAGCAGCGGCAGATCGGCGAGCAGCGAACGGGAAGCGGCCAGGTCGGCTGCTTGTGAAGCGCTTCGCATGGGGGTCCGTCCGTCGGGGGGCGTAGATCGGATCATCGTTTCGCGGCTACGCCTTGGTGATCAACGGCTTTTGGCCATTAGGCTGCCGCTCGCCGGCGGCGGTGCGGCGGCGAACGCCCGGGCCGCACGCGGGCCCGGCCCGGCTCAGCCCTGGGCCCCTCGGCAAACAACCCGAGTGTCGGTACCGCCTCAGTGCCCTGCCGGACACCATGGCAGTACCGAAGGAGGTGAGAGGAACCGTGAGCGTGGCCACCACTGAGCACAGCGGGCCCTGGACCGTGGAAGACGTCCTGACTCTGCCCGAAGACACCCACCACCGGATCGAACTGGTCGGGGGTGCGCTGCTGATGAGCCCGAACCCCGGCGTCCCCCACCAGCGGGCCAGCTCCCGGCTCGCCGTGCTCCTGGGTGCCGCCATCGAGGCCTGCGGAGCCCCGTTCGAGGTCCTGGAGGCGGTCAACGTCATCGTCCCCGACGGCCTGCTCATCCCCGACCTGGTGATCGCCGACGCCGACGCTGCCGCCGAGGCCGGCACCACGCTGAGCGCACACAACATCGTCGTGGCCGTCGAGATCGCCTCGCCCTCCACCCGTGTCACGGACAAGAAGATGAAGCCCGCCCTGTACGCGGCGGCTGGCATCCCCCACTACTGGCGACTCGAGCTCGAGCCCGCACCCCGCCTCTACCTCGGCCAACTTGAGCGCGGCGCCTACGTCGACCGCCTGGTTCAGGTCGGCGAGACCACCGCTCTGACCGAGCCTTTCCCACTCGACCTCGACCCCACCGCGCTCCGCCGGTAGACCAGGCCGATCCGGAACACCGAACGGCCTCGGCCATCACGGCCGGCACCAGCGCCGCACAGAGGAAGCCGGCATCGTCGACTTCACCGGACGCCTGCTCACGGACCTGGCGCGAGCCGGACACGTCGAAGCGCTGCGCCAAGCGTCGAGTTGGCGCGGGCCTCGGAGCCCTTGGCCGATCTCGCGCCACTCGCGCTACTCCTCACCCAGTGGCGGCACAGCGCCGAGGTTTCATCCGGGCCGAAGTGAACAGGGAATCCGTCGAGACTCGCTGGCATTGAGGACAGCATCTGACCTCATTGCCTCGTAACGTCATCCGTACCGGACAACGACGAGGGAAGGCCGAGACCATGACCACCACCGAGAACCCCATCACCGGCGAGCACGCGGACCTGCTGGCCACCCTGGACAAGCACCGCAACTTCCTTCGCCACACCACGAAGGGGCTGACCGACGAGCAGGCCGCACTCACGCCGACCGTGAGCGCGCTCTGTCTGGGCGGGCTGATCAAGCACGTGACGCAGGTCGAGCGGCGGTGGTTCGACTTCACGCAGCGCGGCGCCGAGGCCATGTCCGGCGGGTTCGAGGAGCACATGGCCGGCTTCCGCATGGAGCCCGGTGAGACGCTGGCCGGTCTGCTGGCCGCGTACGACGACGCGGCGAAGCGGACCGACGCCATGCTGACCTCGCTGGCGGACCTGAACGAGAGCCACCCGCTGCCCAAGGCCCCGTGGTTCGAGCCCGGCGCCAGCTGGTCGGTGCGGCGCGTGATGCTGCACGTCATCGCCGAGACCTCGCAGCACGCGGGCCACGCCGACATCATCCGCGAGGCCATCGACGGTCAGAAGACGATGGGCTGACCGTCCTTCAGGAGCGCGGCTCCGCCGGTGCTGCGGTCCTCATGTCAGATCGCCGCGCCTGACACCGGTGATGAAGGCGGCGAAGGAGGGGGCGGGGAAGACGAGTGCGGGGCCGGCGGGGTCCTTGGAGTCACGGACGGGGGTGACGCCCGGGAAGCCGTCGGCGACCTCGATGCAGTTGTTCTGCGAGGAGTTGCTGTGGCTGGACTTCCGCCACACGGCAGCGCTCAGGCCAGGGGCGGCAGGTCCCATGCGTACCGTTCCTCCATCACGTTCCGGATGAAGGCAGCCGACATCTCGGGATCGAGCGCAGCAGCCTGGATCCGATCGTAAACGAGGGTAAACCGAGCGACCTTCTCCGCGTCCTCGAAGAACCGGCCGGTGTGAAGCCCCTCGGTGTACGCCGCCCGGGAACCGTCAGGCATCGTGAGCAGGCACAGCGATCCACCCAGCGCATTGAGATCGAGCGCACCGAACGGGACCACCTGGATTTCGACCCGGGGCCGCTTGCCGAGTTCCAACAGGTGGAGCAGCTCCGCGCCCATCACCGCCCGCCCGCCGACGTTCCGGTAGAGAGCCGACTCATCCAACGTGAGCCGGTACCACGGCGGATCCTCGCGGTCGAAGATCCGCTGTCGAGCGAGCCGAATCGGAAGCTTTCCTGCCACGGGCGGCTCCCCAACAGCCTCCCCAGCTGTGAACATCGCTCGCACGTAGTCCTCGGTCTGCACCAGCCCAGGGATCACCAGGCCGTACTCCTGGATGATCCTGGCCTGCCCTTGCCGCATCAGGAAGAGCCGAGCGTAGTCGTCAACCCTCTCGAGCCCGAGGTGACCCCAGAGTTCAATCAGGTCTCCCTGCGCATCCAGCGCCGCATCCAGCAGCACGATCAGATGCGGCCCCGGCGGATCCGTCGCCAACTCGATCTGGGCGATCCGGTTGTGCGACACGAAGATCATCTGCCCGAGCTGCTTCTGCGTCAGCCCCTTCGCCTCCCGCCGCTTCCGCACCTGGTTCCCCAGATAGTGCTCCAGCGAGATGGTGGGATCAAGTTCCTTCGGAGCCGGCATGACCACTCCCTCGTTCACAACATGGCCGGTTGAAGACTCCCCCTCTGGCGATGCTAACTCCACAGCGCCACGCTAGGTACACGGATCGTGAGATTCGGCCCCAGCAAGCGCACGGAGAGTCAGATATGACTGATCATCAGACTTACCCACCCCCGCCCCCCACCTTCGACCGCAGCCTCCCCTCGTGCGAGTGCCCGGCCGACTGCGGAGGTCGCCCCGAGGCGCTGCTCCGGCTGGCTCCCGCCTACCCCACGGTCCGCGACGACGGCACCGCCAAGCCGCCCGAGCACCCCCACTCCCCCACCAAGCGCGGCGAGTTGGTCCACGACACGCTCAACCAGCGCACCGGCGTCTTCATGGACCGCGTCGGCCAGCTCGTCTACCTGCGCCCCGCTCGCGGTGGCCCGGAGTGGGAGGTCGACGCCAAGTGGCTGGTGAGCGACCGGTGAACCTCCGTGCGCACCGCCAAGCCGCCTCCGCGCTGGACGAGTTGACCACCGCACTCGACGACGCGGAAGTCGATATCCCCGACCTTTCGGCCGGCTGGCGCATCACGCCCGCCGGGACCGTCCTGGTCCAGTTCCGTCCCCTGCTCCCCATCGAGGTACTCCGCCTCGCCCAGGCCATCCGCCCGCCGGACGCCCGGACGTGACGGGAGCCGTCAGCCTCAGCTGACGTCTCCAACTGGCGTGTTGTCGCTCGCTGACGCCAGGCGACAACACGCCTGCCACACCGGAGGCACCCACCGTCCGACCACCACTCCCGCCGTTGCCTATCCGCGGCAGGGAGAGGCAGCGCCACGCACCTTCGGCCAATACTCGACTCATGGACACGACGGTGCGGCTCGGCGACTTCCTGCAGGCGCGGCGCTCCCGGCTGCGGCCCGAGGACGCCGGGGTGCCCACCTACGGAGAGCGCCGGCGGGTGCCCGGGCTGCGGCGCGAGGAGCTGGCGATGCTGGCGGGTGTGAGTGCCTCGTACTACGCCCGGCTGGAGCAGGGGCATTCGCTGAACGCCTCGCCCCAGGTACTGGACGCGATCGCCCGGGCGCTGCGGCTGGATGAGTCCGAGCGGCTGCACCTGCACGACCTGGCCCGGGCGCACCAGCCCCGCGGCCGGGGCCGGTGGCCCGCACCGGAGCGGCTGAGCGAAGCGGCTCGGCAGTTGCTGGACGCGCTGCCGGACGCCCCGGCGGTCGTGGTCGGCCGCCGCAGTGACGTCCTGGCATGGAACCCGCTGGGACACGCGCTGTTCGCCGGGCACCTGGACCCGGCTGCCCCGGACCGGGCGGCCGAACGCCCCAACATGGCCAGGCTGGTGTTCCTCGACCAGCACACCCGCGAGCTGTACGCGGACTGGACGAGCAAGGCCAAGGCGGCGGTCGGGACGCTGCGCCTGCGGGCGGGGCAGTACCCGGACGACCCGGCGCTGCACGCGCTGATCGGTGAACTGAGCGCGAGGAGCGCCGAGTTCGCCACCATGTGGGCCGACCACCGGGTCAAGGCCGGCCACATCGCGAGCTACGAGATGCGGCACCCGCTGATCGGGACGCTGACCGTCACCCAGCAGACCCTGAGCCACGGGCCCGGCCCGAACATCCTGGTCGGCACGGTGGCGGCGGGCTCGCCTTCGCGGGCCGCGCTCTCGCTGCTCGCCCGAGCCATCGCCCCGGTCGAGACCCCGAACAACAACCGGGTCAGCACCCGCTGACCCCAGCCTTCCCCCTCTCACCCCAATCACCCCTGTGCGTCGGCGGATCGCTGCCGCATGCCCGAAAACCGTGAAGGAACCATGTTCAAGAAACTCTCCAAGGCCGCTGTTTCGGCTGCCGTGCTGGTCGCGGCCGCTGTCACGACGCTCACCCCGGCCTCCGCGTCGGCGTCGGCCTCCACCGCCTCCGCGTCCGCCCCGCTGAGCGATGCGCGGATCGCCGCGCACTTCGACCTGACCAAGGGGCAGACGCCGGAGAACGTCGCCCTGGCGCCGGACGGCTCCGCGTACGTCACCTTCGCCAAGGGCCGTCAGGTGGCCGAGGTCTCCCCGACCGGCGCGGTCCGGATCCTGGCCACCCTGCCTGCGCCCGCCGACGGCGGCGTCCACACCCCGGCGCTGGGCTTCCCGCTCACCCTCGGCATCGTCCGCGCCCAGGACGGCACCCTGTACTTCCTCTACGCCACCGGCACCGCCGACCTCACCGGCGTGTGGCGCCTGCGCCCGGGCGGCCAGCCGCAGCGGATCGCCGCGCTGCCCGCGAACGGCCTGCCCAACGGCCTGGCCCTGGACCCGTGCAGCCACACGCTCTACGTCACCGACTCCGTCCTCGGCACCATCTGGAGCGTGCCCACCGGCGGCGGCACCGCCACCGCCTGGTCCACCGCCCCCGAGCTGGCCGCCACCGGCTTTCTGGGCGCCAACGGCCTGAAGATCCACAACGGGGCCGTCTGGGCCACCAACCTCGACCAGGGCACCGTCCTGCGCATCCCCGTCCTGCGAGGCGGCCGGGCCGGCACGGTCCACACAGAGGCCACCGGCCTGGCCGGGATCGACGACTTCGCCTTCACCGGCCACGGCGACCAGCTGCTCGCCGCCCTCAACGGCCCGGGCGAGGTCGCACTGGTCCAGCCCGACGGCAGCCACTCCCTCGTGCTGACCTCGGCCGACGGCCTGCAGAACCCCACCTCGATCGCCCTGCGCGGCGACACCGTCTACGTCCTGAGCGCCGCCTACCTCACCGCCCAGGACCCCAACCTGATCCTCGCCCACCTCAACGAGTAGCCCCGGGGCCGCAACCGCCGTGCCGGTCAGCCCGCTTCGAGCACCGGCACGGCGGGCGCACGGCCCACGCGCTCCCGCAGCCCCAGCACCGCGTACACCCCGCCCGCCACCACCAGCAGCGCCGAGCCGGTGAGCACGGTGTCGTAGCCGCCCACGTGCAGACCGGCGACCTGGCCGTGGAAGCCGTGCAGCACGGTGCCGACCCAGAGGGTCAGCGTGGTGTCGAAGACGTAGTCACCCGTCTGCGACACCGACTGGCCGGCCCAGAGCAGGGTGAAGTCGCAGTTGATGAGGCGCACGGGTGCACAGCCTGACATGAACGTTCGTTCGTGTCAGTGGTTTCGAAGGAACGACTCCGGGGCAGTTGGGCATGACGTTGTGCGCATGACATGCCGTCATCTCCCGAGAGGCCTCACATGACCCGCCGCACCCGCCTCGCCGCCACCGCAGCCGCCGCCACCCTGGTGCTCTGCGCGACCAGCGCCGCCTCCGCCGCCACCACCGTGACGCCGAACGCCAAGGCAGGCACCACCCGGACGCCGTCGGCCGCGCCGAACTGCGGCTTCACCAAAGCCGTGCCGGCCGACCGGTTCAAGGGCATTCCGGTGTTCGACGCGACCGAGGCCGCCAAGCCGTACCACGCGACGCTGCGCACCACCCAGGGCGCGATCACGTTCCAGGCGCTGACCGCGGCCGCGCCGTGCACCACCTTCTCGTTCCGGTTCCTGGCGGAGCACGACTACTTCAACCGGACCCACTGCCACCGCCTCACCACCCAGGGCATCTTCGTGCTGCAGTGCGGGGACCCGACCGGCACCGGCAGCGGCGGGCCCGGCTACTCGTTCAACGACGAGAACCTGACCGGCGCCACCTACCCGGCCGGCACGGTGGCGATGGCCAACGCCGGCCCGAACACCAACGGCAGCCAGTTCTTCTTCGTCTGGAAGGACACCAAGCTGCCTGCGGCCTACACCCCGTTCGGCACGGTGACCGGCGGCCTGGACGTGCTGCAGAAGATCGCCGCCGCCGGTGAGGACGACCAGAACGGCGCCGGGGACGGCTTCCCGACCCTGCCGGTGGACATCAAGTCGGTGAAGATCAGCGACCGTTGACCGCGTCGGGGGCCGGCGCCGCGACCGGCGCCGGCCCCCGCACGGTTGCGACGGGACGACGGCGACCGGGTAGGGCGCGTCAGGCGTTGGGCGCCACCCGGGCCAGCCCGTTGATGATCCGGTCCATCGCGTCCCCGCCCTGCGGGTCCGTCAGGTTCGCCAGCAGCTTCAGGGTGAACTTCATCAGCATCGGGTGGGTCAGCCCGCGCTGGGTGGCGATCTGCATGATCTTCGGGTTGCCGATCAGCTTCACGAACGCCCGGCCCAGCGTGTAGTAGCCGCCGTAGACGTCCTTGAGCGTCGCCGGGTAGGCCTGCAGCGCCCGCTCACGGCCGCCGTCGGTGACCCGGGCCTGGGCCTGCACGATGGTGCGCGCGGCGATCTGGCCCGACTCCATCGCGTAGGCGATGCCCTCGCCGTTGAACGGGTTGACCAGGCCGCCCGCGTCGCCGACCAGCAGCAGGCCGCGGGTGTAGTGCGGCTGCCGGTTGAAGGCCATCGGCAGCGCGGCGCCGCGGATCGGGTCGGTCATGTTCTCGGGGGTGTAGCCCCACTCCGCCGGCATGCTCGCGCACCAGGACTTGAGCACCTCGCGCCAGTCCAGCTCGCCGAAGGCGGGCGAGGAGTCGAGGATGCCCAGGCCCACGTTGGAGGTGCCGTCGCCCATGCCGAAGATCCAGCCGTAGCCGGGCAGCAGCTTCTTCTCGTGGCCGCGGGTGTCCCACAGCTCCAGCCAGGACTCCAGGTAGTCGTCCGAGCCGCGCGGGGAGGTGAAGTACGTCCGGTAGGCCACGCCCATCGGGCGGTCCTCGCGCCGGTGCAGGCCCATGGCCAGCGAGAGCCGAGTGGAGTTGCCGTCGGCGGCCACCACCAGCGGGGCGCGGAAGGTGACTTCGCGCTTCTCGGCGCCCAGCTTGGCCGTCACGCCGGTGATCCGGCCGGTGCGCTCGTCCAGGACCGGACCGCTGACGTTGCACCGCTCGTACAGCTTGGCGCCGGCCCTCTCGGCCTGGCGGGCGAGCAGTTCGTCGAAGTCGGCCCGCTTGCGGACCAGCCCGTAGTCCGGGAACGAGGCGAGCTCCGGCCAGTCCAGCTCCAGCCGGACCCCGCCGCCGATGATCCGCAGGCCCTTGTTGTGCAGCCAGCCGTTGCCGGTGGAGACGTCGATCCCCATGTCCACCAGCTGCTTGGTGGCCCGCGGGGTCAGCCCGTCGCCGCACACCTTCTCGCGCGGGAACGCCGTCTTCTCCAGCAGCAGCACGTCCAGCCCGGCCTGGGCCAGGTAGTACGCGGTGGTCGAGCCCGCCGGGCCGGCCCCGACCACGATGACGTCAGCGGAGCTCTCTACGGCGGTCTCGGTCACGACGGGCACACTCCTGAGCACTGCTGCGGGGCACCGGCTCGAGCTGGACTGGCCGGCCGAAGGTCCCCAGCAGTCTAAACGGTGTGCTCTCCAGGGGGCCGAGCGACTGCCCAGAGGTCCTCGAAACGCTGGATCCGTTTCACCACCGTGTCGTGGTTGAGCACCAGCAGGGTGCGGGCGATCACCGGCGCCGCCTGCGGCCCCTCGCCCTCGTCGGTGTTCTGTTCGTAGCTGATCGCCCCGTCGAAGACGATGAAGTCGGACATCGGGCGGCGGGCCCAGGGCGCGAGTTCCTCCATCGCCACCGTCCGGACGTTGATGCCGAGCATCGCCTGGGCGCCGGCCACCTTCAGCGTCTCGTCGGGGGTCTCCTGATCGGGCTTGCGCAGCACGAAGACCCGGCGCACCGGCACCCCGCGGCGCACCGCCGAACGCTGCGCGTCGAGGTAGCGCCGGCCCAGTCCGCTGCCCCAGAAGCCGCTGTCCATCGAGGTGCTGATCGCGTCGATGGAGACCGTGGCGCTGTGCGTGAGGGTGAGCAGCCAGTCCTGGTCCTCGCCGTCGTAGGCGGCCTGGCCGGCCTGCAGCTCCTTCATCATGTCGGAGAGCCGGCGGATCTCGCGCTGCGCGAAGTCCCGCACGATCGGCGTGCCGTCCTCCCCCAGTTCCGAGGCGTTGTGGACCAGTTCGCCCATCAGGCCGTTCCCCAGCCGGCCCGTCTCCATCAGCTGGAACAGCCGAGTCGCCTCGCTGACCCGGGTGAAGCCGGCCTCCACCAGGTCCTGCGCCTTCTGGGTGTGGCCCTCCATCAGCTGCTGCACGACCCCCGTGTGCTCAGCCAGTACCTCCTCGACGCCGACCAGCCGCGCGTCGAACTCCAGCAGGAACTCGACCAGCAGGGCGACGCCGCCCACCAGGACCGAGAGGTTGACGCTCTCGACGATCGACTGTCTGGTCAGCAGCGTGATCATCAGGGTGGTGCCACCCGAGACCGTGGTGGTGATGATCTTGCGAAGCAGTGGCGATATCCCGTGTTCCCGTTCCGTTGCCATACGGGCCCCCGTACTCGGTGTTGGCGAAGGTGCCGGTCGGTGGTGCCGGTCGGTGGTGCCGGTCAGTGGCGCCGGTCAGTCCCCTTGGTAGGAGTGCGCCGGCAGGCCGATGGCCTGCAGCGCCAGGTGGTCGCGGATGCGCTGGACGGTGGCCGCCCACTGGCGGGTGAAGCCGGGTCGGGTCTCCAGGCCCGCCCAGATCGGGGCGAGCGCCCGGTCCACCCGGGCGCCGGGCATCCACAGGTGCAGCAGGTGGTCGACGGCCGGCCGCAGCCGCAGCAGCGGCTCGGGGCCGGGCGCCGAACCGAGGCCGCTGCGCTCGACCAGCTGGACCAGGGTGGTCAGCAGCCAGTCGTGCAGCGCCAGGTCCTCGCAGAAGGCGGCAACTGCCACCGGGTCCACCCGCTCCAGGGTGAGCCGCAACGTGCGCAGCGTGCCGTCCTCGATGGTGAAGAGCGCGCCCGGCCCGTCGCCGCCCGGCTCGGCGCGGGTGGCCGTCCAGAGCAGCCGGGTGCGCCGGGATCTGAACGGCGCCCGGCGGTCCAGCACCCGCCGGCCCTGGAGGTCCGTCAGCAGCCGCTCGGCGATCGCCCCGAGGTCCAGGGCGCCGCCGGGCAGGCGGTCGGCCGACAGGTGGCCGTCGACCAGATCCGCGCCGGCCAGCCGCCCTGACGGCTCCACAGTGCCCGGGCGGGCCAGGTAGTGGCCCCAGGGCAGCCGCAGGCTCCCGCCGGTGGCGGCGATCCGCACCCGGACCGAGGCCTGCAGCAGCCGGCCCTCGGTGAGCACCGCGCGCGAGGTTGCCGTCCCGACCCCGCGCACCGCCCGGCCCGAGGCGGTCGGCAGCGGGCAGTCCACGCCGGTCAGCAGGTCGGGCGAGACGGCCTGGCCCGAGGGGCGCTCCGAGGTCCGCACCCGCTCGCCGTGCCGCAGTTGCAGCAGCTGGCCGGCGGCGGCGCGGGGCAGCGCCACCGAGTGCTGCAGCAGGGCGGTCCTGACCTCACCGATCAACAGGTCCGGGCCAGCTGGCGGGCCGACAGTCGAGAAAGGCTCCGAGGGGCGCGTCATGACGGCGCGTGGAAGACGTAGTTGATCCGGTCGGTGACGTCGTCCGGCATGGTCAGCCCCTCCCGCTCGGCCCGCTCGGCGATCTGCCGGAGCACCGACTCCTCGGGCGACCACTGGGCGAGGATCACCCGCACGGCGTGCTCGATCGGCAGGAACCGCGACGCCAGCACCGAGCAGGTCCGGTAGGCCGCGAACGGGTCGGCGGCCGGGTTGAGCCGGACCAGCGGCGGCAGGCTGTCCCAGGAGGCGGGAAACGTCTCCTCGCGCGGGACCGGCGCCAGCACCTCCTGCCCCTGGTCGCGCAGCAGGCCCAGGCGCAGCAACTGCCAGACGGCGGCCAGGAACGGGCAGGACCAGGTGCGCCGCCCCTCGTGCTCGTCCCAGAGCTCGACGTCCAGGAAGACCGAGTGCCGGCGCGCCTCGATCTCGCGCGGCGGTTGCCAGCCGGCGGCCGCCTGCATCGCCTCGCCCGGCTGGTCAGAAGGCGAGCGTTCGCCGTTGCTCAGCCAGCCGACCTCGGTGGCCGGCGGGCGCGAACCGTTGCTGCCCAGCGGCGGCGACTGCACCAGCCGAGCCTCCGCCAACCGGGCCGGCCGCACCGCGCCCACCTCGGCGCAGGCCGACTCGCGGGCCAGGTAGTCGATCACCAGGCCGCACTCGGCCGCCTCGGCGAGCACCTGGGGCAGCACCTCGGCGGGCGAGGAGAACCGGGTGAAGTAGTCGTCGATCAGGAAGCAGGTGCTGATCCGGGGCCGCCGCCCGCCGGTCCTGGTGGCGGCCGCCCGCGCCGCGTCCGCCCACGGCTTGACCCGGGCGAACTGCTCGCGCAGTCGCCCGGGGCCGGCCGCGAAGTCGTCCATGTAGAGGTGGCCCAGCTCCAGGGACAGGTGCGAGAGCGGGAGTTGTGTGGTGCGCGGATCCGAGGAGACCTCCCGGAACGTGGTATCCATCAAGCCCCCCTCAGGCTCACAGCGGCGACTGCCAGCGTCTGTCGTCGGTGAGCGCCGCGGCCAGGTCCGCGAACGCCTGCGCCGTCTCCAGGTTGGCCACCTGGCTCGACAGCACGTCCTCGTCGGTGATGAGTTGCTCGCGCCACTGCAGCACCGGATCGAGCGGGACGGTGCCCAGGGTCAGCATCGGCCCCAGCTTGTGTTCGGAGGCGAGCCGGGTGAGGTCCTCGTCGCAGATGCTCAGCCAGAGTGCCTGGGCCGGCCGCAGTTCGGCGAACATCGGCGAGGACGGGCTGGGCACCGCGGCCCGGACGAACCGCACCGAGTCCCGCAGCCGGTCGCGCTCGTGCCCGCGCGAGGCGCCGGTGGCCATGATGCCCCGGTCGCCGTAGACCAGGCCGGCGGCGGCGATGATGTGCTGCCTGGTCCACCGGTGGAAGACCAGCCAGCGCGCCGTCACGCTGCTCAACTCGGGCAGCGCGGTGGCCTCCAGGACCAGCTGGGCGGCGTAGGAGCGGCCCGCGCTGAGGTCCACCAGGGTGATCTCGAACTCCTCCTCCAGGCGCAGGAAGAGGTCGGCGCAGCGCCGCACGGTGTCGCTGCCCAGCACGAACTCGCCGCCGCCGCGGTCGCCGGGCAGCAGCACCAGCTGGCCGGCCTGCGCCGGGCGGGGCCGCAGGCCCGCGCTCTCGGTCTCCGCCCAGATGTCGATCCGCTGCGGTTCGGCCACCTCGCCGCGCAGGTAGGAGTGCAGGCCGGCCTGCTCGGTGCCGCGCAGCGCCGAGGGCACGTCGAAGACGGCGGCGCTGGTGGGCGAGCCGAAGTCGAAGTCGAGGTAGCAGACATCGGCCCCGGGCAGGGCGCGGCGGTAGGCGATGTTGGCGCTGGTGACGGACCGTCCGGTGCCGCCCTTGTCGGAGATCGCGAAGATCAGCACGGCTCAGGACCCCCAGGCTGTGGTGCGCCGCGCCGCGGCGAGCTCCTCCAGGGAGGTGAGGACCTGCAAGGCCAGCGCGCATGCCGTGCCGGGCCGGTCGCGCACCAGCCGGCGGGCCTGCTGCAGCCGCACCTCGGCCTGGCGGAGCATGTTGTGCACCGAGACGAAGTTGCCGCCGGAGCCGTTCATCATCTCCTTGTCGAGCAGGTGGTCGGCCTCGCTCAGCAGGTCGGTGGCGAGCTCGATCAGCCGGGTGCTGCGGATCGGGGTCTCGCGGACCATGCTGGCGGCGGCGACCAGGCTCTCCACGATGCGCTCGGTGAAGCTCCAGGAGAGCGGCGAGCCCGGCTCGTCCAGCTGCGGGTAGACCCCGCTCAGGTCGTCCCAGAGCCTGGCCCCGACCCCGACCCCGGCGCCGATCCGGCGCTCCCAGAGGTGGTCCATCACCGACTCGGCCAGCCGCAGCAGCCGCTCGTGCGCGCCGATGTTCCGGGACAGGCCGCGCAGTTGAACGCTGCGCTTGAGCAGCTGGGCGGAGAAGTCGGTGACCGACCAGCGCATCAGCGGACCGAGCCGCTCGCTGCCCAGCAGGGTCAGCTGGACGCCCGGATTGTGCAGCCGCAGCGACGTGTCGTCGGGCACCAGCCGCCGGATGGTCTTGGAGCGGATCGCCAGCTCCTCCAGCACGTTGACGGTCCGCGCCAGGTCGTCGTCGGTGGCCCGGCGGCGGACCAGGTCCTGCACCAGGATGGAGGTGACCAGGAGGCTGAAGTAGAGCGACTCCTGGCGGTCGGTGGTCCGCCAGGGGATGTCCTCCAACGGCCAGGAGTGGTCGTCGAAGCGGGCCAGCGCGGACCAGTACTGCTGGGTCAGCTCCCAGCGCAGGCGCAGCGCCTGGGCCAGCCGCTGCTGCTCCTCGTTGAGCAGGCCCAGGGTCAGCGTGCGCTCCGAGAAGAGGTCGGCGATGCCGTCCAGCGCGATCACGGTGAAGTACAGGTACGGGGCGTCCTGGGCCACGCCTTCGGGCTGCTCGCCGATCGGCTCGTCGGTGTCGATCGGCGGGGCGTTCTCGATGATGCCCCAGGACCAGCCGACCTCGAAGAGCAGGTTGTCGTTCGCCAGGTCGTCGGTGCCGGCCAGACCGAGCGAGAAGCGGTCACGGATGGTGGCGCGCAGCGGATCCAGCCGGCGCTGCAGCCGCTGGACGACCGCGCGGTTCGGCTCGCCGGCCCGGTTGATCATGTCGCAGAGCGAGCGCCCCTGGTCCGACTCGATCCGGAAGGCGCTCACCGAGAACGAGCGCAGCAGGCAGACCATCGCGGCCGACAGCCGCCGGCTGGTGGCCGCCTCCAACTCGGCGGCCGTGCGCTTCAGGTCGGCGCGGGTGAGGCCGGGGCCGAAGTACTTCAGGAAGCCGAGGGTGGCGAGCGCGAGGGTGATCGACAGCGAGTAGGCGTCGACCACGCCGAGCTCGCGCTGTTCGGGCGTCAACTCCACATCGGGGTCGTCCGGGTCGAAGTAGTCCCCGCCCGAGAAGCTCGGCGCACCGTCCACGCTGTGCCGGTCCATGAAGCCGGTCAGGCCGTCCAGCAGCGCCCGGGGGATCTCCACGGCGTCGCCGATCCGGCGCAGCGCGGCCAGCACGTCCTCGGCGGTCTGGTCCGGCACCTCCAGGCGCAGCGCGGGCACCTCGGTGGCGGGATAGAGCAGGCAGAGCAGCTGTTCGGCGTCACTGACGCTGTTGCGGTAGGCGCCCTCGGAGCCCTGCCAGAGCCGGCCGTGCTGGCCCTGGGCGGCCACCGCCTCCCAGATCTCCAGCAGTTGCTGGCGTGGTTTGATCCGCACGTGTCACCCCTGTTTCCGTCCGCCCCCACCCCCGGGCCCGCAGGCTCAGGGCCGCAGCCGCCCGAGTGCCAGCAGCATGCCGGTGTAGCCGTTGCGCAGTTTGGGTCCGTCCTCGATCCGGGTGACCCGCAGGTCGTCCGCCGCGTGGCCGCGCAGGCAGTCGACGACGTCGTTGGTGACGATCTTGTAGGCCGGGAAGACCAGCTCACCGACCTCGTAGCCCTCCGAGTTCTCCATCAGCGCCACCGCGAACGGAGCGCCTGGGCGCAGCGCCTTGGCGAAGATGTCGACCGCGCTGACGAACTCCTCCGCCTCGGTGGAGAGCGACTCCGCGACGAAGAACATGGTGCCCAGGTCGGCGACCCGCTGCGGCAGTTCGGTGAAGAGGTCGCCCTGGACCACGTCGGCGGCCTGCGCCAGCCGCAACCGCGGGTCGGCGACGCCCTGGTAGGCCGGGAGTTCGGTCAGCACCTGCCAGAACTCGTCCCAGTTCTCCCCGTACCGGCCGACCTCCTCGCGCAGCCACGCGACATTGCCCGCGGCCCGCTCGAAGAGCGTGATGCGCGAGCACCAGGGGAGCATCGCCAGCGACGGGTAGAGATTGGTCCCGGCGCCGACGTCGAGGCCGCGCAGCTCACCGCCGTTGTGTCCGAGGTGGGCGCCGAAGTGGTCGCGCACGGCGGTCAGGATCCGCCGGTCGTCCTCACGCAGCGAACGGTAGTTGTGCTCGAAGTAGTCGCGCGAATCGAACGAGTCCCACGGAGCTTGGCTGTTCTTCAGCCCTCCCGGTGGCACCAGGGGCAGGAGTTCCATGGGCATGGCCTATCGCCTCCGGAGCGCTACGGTCCACTTGAGAGTTGCTGAATGACAGTCAGAGTATCGCACTGGCAAGGGTCTTGGGTTTATGACGCCGCAGTCGGACAATCGACTCCAGCGTCCCACCAGGACCCCACCGAAGCACCTGTACGCCATGCAACCTTTGTCAACTCGACGGAAGGTCAAGCTGTGCGAGAGTCCACTCGAAAGAATGACGCCGCGACCGTGCGATGCGCGACGGAACGGGACCTGGACCAGCTCCACAGCATCGATCAGGTGATCTTCCTCGACGACGCCTATCAGTTCTTCGTCCTACGTCAGCTGTTCGAGGTCCACGGCGAGCGCTTCCTGGTCCTGGAGCACGAGCGCGAACTCGCCGGCTACGCCATCCTCGCCACCACCCCCGACGACCGGCGGCACAGCTGGGTGCTCGGGCTCGGCGTCGTCCCGCGGGACCGGGGCAGGGGGTACGGGCGGCTGCTGATGCGCGAGGCGATCGAGCGGCTCACCGCCGACGAGGTCGCCGAGGTGCGCCTCAGCGTCGAGCCGAACAACGAGATCGCCCTCAACCTCTACCGGTCGATGCGGTTCGAGACCATCGACCGGCGGCAGGCGTACTTCGGCCCGGGCCACGACCGGCTCATCATGGCCCGCAAACTCGGCTGACCTCTGTGCGGGTCAGGCCCGGGTCCCCCGGTGCAGGGCGACGATCCCGCCGGTGAGGTTGCGCCAGGCCACCTTGGTCCAGCCGGCCTGCTGCAGCTTGGCGGCGAGCTCCGGCTGGTCGGGCCAGGAGCGGATCGACTCGGCGAGGTAGACGTACGCGTCGGGGTTGCTGCTGACCTTGCTGGCCACCGGCGGCAGCGCGCGCATCAGGTACTCGGTGTAGACGGTGCGCAGCGGGGTCCAGGTGGGGGTGGAGAACTCGCAGATCACCACGCGGCCGCCGGGCTTGGTGACCCGGTGCATCTCGCGCAGCGCGGCGTCGGTGTCGTGCACGTTGCGCAGCGCGAAGGAGATGGTGACCGCGTCGAAGGAGGCGTCGGCGAAGGGCAGCCGGGTGGCGTCGCCGGCGGTCAGCGGCAGTTCGGGGTGGCGGCGCTTGCCCTCGGCGAGCATGCCGGTCGAGAAGTCGCAGGGGACGACCTTGGCGCCCGCGTCCAGGAAGGGCAGCGAGGAGGTGCCGGTCCCGGCCCCGAGGTCCAGCACCAGGTCACCGGGCCCGGCGCCGACCGCCTCGGCCACCGCGCGGCGCCAGGCCCGGGCCTGGCCGAGCGAGAGGACGTCGTTGGTCCGGTCGTACTTGGCCGCGACGTCGTCGAACATGGCGGCGACTTCGTTCGGCTGCTTGTCCAGGTTGGCTCGGGTCACGGCCCCATTCTTCACCCTGACACCGACCGGCCCCGCGCCGGGCTCACCTCAGCGCGCGGCGCCCACCCTTGCGGCGCCGTCGCGAGCGCTTGCCCTGGGTGATCGCCGGCATCCCTTCGGCCAGCGCCTCGGTGGCCAGCGCCACCGTGGTGACCACCCGGGCCCGCCGGACTCGCACGCCCAGACTGCGCCGGTGCCGGGTGATCCGCAGCACGCAGAGCAGGCAGAGCAGCAACGCGACGGGCACGCTGATCTGGGCCAGCCGGACCCCCGCCTGCTGCGGATAGTGCTGGTCGCAGACCCGGACCGCGCCGGGGTCGTTCGCGGCGTGCTCCAGGCAGATCTGGTCGCCGACCTTGGCCTGCGCCGGCAACGTCAGGTCGGTGGCACTGCGCTGCTGGCCGTCCGCCTGGTACCGGACGCCGCTGTAGGTGGCGCTGCCGCCCGGGAGTTGGGTGATCACGCCCTGGACCCGGACCGGGTGCGCGCCGATCTTGTCGGCCAACTCGGTCTGCCGCCAGCCCAGCAGGCACATGCCCAGGGCCAGCACGGCACTCAGCACCGCCGCGAGGTACCAGCCACGGCCGATCCTGGGGGCGGCGGTCACGGACGGGGATCGCATGGGCTGGGCCGACCTTGGCTTTCCTGGACATCTGCTGGCACGGCCGCGGCAAGGAGCACGAGAAGTACCGGGACCAACCGGGATCGTAACCGCTGGCGGTGCCTCAGGTCACGGCGAGGGGGAATCAGCACACCATCCCCACACCGGAGTTCGTCGACTGACGATCCGCTCCCCGCCTGCCCTGGAGCAGGCTCAGCGACTGCGGTACACCAGGCTACCGGCGAGTACCGTACCCAGGCACTCCTCGGCTTCCGGACCGAAGATGGCGAAATCCGCCCGCCCGTCTACGGCCAGCGCTCCGTACGGAACCCCTTCGAAGGCAAGGGTGTTCAGCGCCCGCGGCACCTCGAACGGGGCTGCCACCCGCAGCCCCGAGCGGCTCACCGCCGCCCGCACCTCGGGCCGCTCGAACGGGCCGGCCAGCGCCGTCGTGCCGTGGCGCAGCATCCGTTGCAGGCCCCGCCGGGCGCTGCCGCCCAGCCCGCCGTACTGCGCCGGCTCGAAGCCGAGCGGCAGCGGCCGGGGTTCGACGCCCAGCCCCTCACGCGGGTCGGGGTGGTAGTGCCGCTCCAGCAGCAGCGCGCCGTACGGCTGGGCCAGCCCCGGGGTGAGCACCGCTCCGGGCCACTCGCGCAGCCGCGCGTCCGGGTGGGCCGCCGCCAGCTCCGCGTACCGGCCGAGCGCGGCGATCGCGGCACCGCGTACCAGCACCGCCCCGTCGGTGATCGACGGGGCGGTGCCGGACGGGCGCAGCTCGGCGGCCCGGTGCAGGGTCAGCAACGCGTCAGCTGGTGGACAGGATGGTCAGCTCCGGGTGCGCCGTGCCGCCCTCGATCGCGGTGGAGGCGATGTGCGAGGCGACCCGGGGGTCGACCGGGTCGTTGGCCGGGTCGTCCAGCACCCGCAGGTGCTGGTAGGTGGTGGAGCGCTGCGCCGGCACCCGCCCGGCGGTGCGGATCAGGTGGATCAGTTCGGTCAGGTTGGAGCGGTGCTTGGCCCCGGCCATCGAGACCACGTTCTCCTCCAGCATGACCGAGCCCAGGTCGTCCGCGCCGTAGTGCAGCGAGAGCTGGCCGGCCTCCTTGCCGGTGGTCAGCCAGGAGCCCTGGATGTGCGCGATGTTGTCCAGGAAGAGCCTGGCGATCGCGATCATCCGCAGGTACTCGAAGACGGTCGCCTGGGTCGAGCCCTTCAGGTGGTTGTTCTGCGGCTGGTAGGTATAGGGGATGAAGGCGCGGAAGCCGCCGGTGCGGTCCTGCGCCTCGCGGATCATCCGCAGGTGCTCGATCCGCTCGGCGTTGGTCTCGCCGGTGCCCATCAGCATGGTGGAGGTGGACTCCACACCCAGCCGGTGCGCGGTCTCCATGATCTCCAGCCAGCGCTCGCCCGACTCCTTGAGCGGGGCGATCGCCTTGCGCGGGCGCTCCGGCAGCAGTTCGGCGCCGGCGCCGGCGAAGGAGTCCAGGCCCGCGGCGTGGATCCGAGTGATCGCCTCCTCGACGGAGACCTTCGAGATCCGGGCCATGTGCTCGACCTCGGAGGCGCCCAGCGAGTGGATCACCAGCTGCGGGAAGTCCGCCTTGATCGCCGAGAACGCGCGCTCGTAGTACTCCACGCCGTAGTCCGGGTGGTGGCCGCCCTGGAACATGATCTGGGTGCCGCCCAGCTCGACGGTCTCCGCGCAGCGGCGCAGGATCTCGTCCAGATCGCGCGACCAGCCCTTGTCGCTCTTCGGCGCCACGTAGAAGGCGCAGAACTTGCAGGCCGTCACGCAGACGTTGGTGTAGTTGATGTTGCGCTCGATGATGTACGTCGCGATGTGCTCGACACCCGCGTACCGCCGCCGGCGGGCCGCGTCGGCCGCGGCGCCCAGGGCGTGCAGCGGCGCGGAGCGGTAGAGCTCCAGCGCCTCCTCGGCCGAGATCCGGCCGCCGGCCGCCGCCCGGTCGAGGACCGCCTGCAGGTCGGTGCTGGGCGCGTCGAGAGTCGCTGCGGGCTCGGACACCTGGCGGCCTTCTTTCTCTCCAGGGTTGGCCGGGAAAGAGCTGGCGGCTCGGCCCCGGCGGCATGACCGGACCAGCCTACGCCAGGGGTCGAGACCGCCGGCTCCCCCGGGCGGGGGGGAGTCGGCGGCGGGTTGCCGCCCAGCTCAGCGGGCCGGGCGCCGGTGAGTGTCAGACCAGCGGGGCGGGTTCCAGCAGACGGACCGTCACGTCGGGGGCGAAGCCGCTGTCGTGGGCCACCCGGCGGGCGAACTCCGCGATGCCGGCCAGCTGCCGCTCGCCGAGCGAGAAGTCCAGCGCCTGGCTGAAGTACCGCTCCAGCACCGCCGCGTCGAACGGCTCCCAGCGCGCCGACTGCGCGGCCACCTGGTCGGCCTCGGCCAGCGAGAGGTCCCGGGACTCCAGGAACGCCCGGTGCACGGCCGCCACCAGCTCAGGGCGCTGGTCGACGAACTCGCGCCGGGCCGCCCAGAGGGCGAAGACGAACGGCAGCCCGGTCCACTCCTTCCACATCTCCCCGAGGTCGTGCACGGTGTACCCGCTGTCCGGCCGCGCCTCCAGGGTGGCCCGCAGCGCCGGGTCGCCGATCAGCACGGCGGCGTCCGCCGTGGCGAGCATCGCGTCCAGGTCGGGCGGGCAGCTGTGGTACTCGGGGTGGACGCCCTCGCGCTCGGCGAGCAGCAGCTGGGCGAGGCGGACCGACGTCCGACTGGTGGAACCCAGCGCGACGCTCTTACCGTCCAGTTCGCTCAGCGGAAGTTTGCTGACGATCACACAGGACATCACCGGGCCGTCGCTGCCGACCGCGATGTCCGGGAGAACCACCAATTCGTCCGCATGCCGCAGGTACTCCACGCAGGTGATCGGGCCGACGTCGAGCGCGCCGTTCACCAGCAGGTCGCTGAGCTTCTCGGGGGTGTCCTTGGTCAGCTCGAAGTCGAGCAGGCTGCCGGTGCGGGCCAGCCCCCAGTAGAGGGGAACGCAATTGAGGAACTGGATGTGGCCGACCCGCGGCCGGGTGAGCGGGGCACTTCCGGCCCCGCCCGAACCGCTGCCGACACCGGTTCCCACTGCCTCTTCGACCAGATCAGCCACCGCGTGCTCCTTTGCCCGTTCGTCCGGTCTTCGCAGGGTATGCCCGGGCGCTCGGTGGGCCCGCGCGACCCCCGTCCGACACACTTCAAGCCAACTCCGACACGCCCCTCTGGTACCGCGAGACACCTCTGGTCGAGCCCGCGCCTCCGTGCTACGGTTTCTGCCAGTTGCAGTTTGATTCCCCTTGCAGTACTTGAAGCCTGCGGAGCATGTAACCGCGGGCTTTTTGTAGTTTTTCAGCATTGTGCGAAAAACTCCGGGCCCACTCCGGAGGCGGGGCGATCAGCGCAGCGGACCGGATGCCACACGGTGTGGTATCCAACACGTCCCTCGCAAGGAGAACGGCATGGCCACGGGAACCGTCAAGTGGTTCAACGCTGAGAAGGGCTTCGGCTTCATCGCCCAGGAGGGCGGCGGCCCCGACGTCTTCGTCCACTACTCCGCCATCAACGCGAACGGCTTCCGCTCGCTGGAGGAGAACCAGGCGGTCAGCTTCGACGTCACCCAGGGCCCGAAGGGCCCGCAGGCGGAGAACGTCACCGCGATCTGATCGCCTTCTCGGCGCGATCGGAACACCTTCCGGCTTGATCGCTCAGGACCCTGCCCCGAGCCGGGTCCACCGCCGGCCCTCCCGTGGGCCGCACGAGCACGACTAGCACTACCAAGGGGGCCCGCCACGCGGGCCCCCTGCCGTTTTTCAGCGCCGGGTCCGGTTCGGGCGGCCTGCTCCTGTTGGTGGACTTGACGAAGTCGCACGACCTTTGGCACAAAAAAATATAACGTTCGTTATTCTTCCGGAAGCAGGTCGGTGCGACGCGGGAGGGAAGCGACATGGTGGAGCAGCAGACGCAGCGACCCCTCACACGGGAGCCCGGCCCCGGGGTCTGCGCGTTCACCGAGGCACTCTTCGGCCATCTGAGCCGGGCCGACCAGCGCCGCTGGGCCCGGATCTACCTCCAGGGCCTGCTCACCACCCCTGGCCGCAAATCGGTGCGGCGGCTGGCCGCGGCCGCCGGCGGCTCCGACGCCACCGCCCAATCGCTGCAGCAGTTCGTCAACGCCAGCCCGTGGGACTGGGCGCCGGCCCGGCACGAGCTGACCCGGCTGACCGAGCGGCACACCCTGCCCCGGGCCTGGACCATCGGCAGCGCCGTGCTGCCCAAGCGCGGTGAGCACTCCTGCGGCGTGCACCGGCGCTTCGTCCCGAGCGTCGGACGGACCATCAACTGCCAGCTGGGAGTCGGCCTCTTCGTCTCCTCGGGTGAGGAACACATCCCGGTCGACTGGCAGTTGCTGCTGCCCGAGCGCTGGGGCGGGGCCCCGGAACTGCGCGAACGCGCCCGGATCCCGGCCACCGTGCGCCACCAGCCGCTCTGGGCGCTGACCCTGCAGCTGGTGGACGCGATGGCCGCCCGCACCTCGCTGGCCCGGGTCCCCGTCGTCGCCGACCTGAGCGAACACCCCGACGCCGACCGGCTGGTGGACGGCCTGAGCCGGCGCGGCCACGAGTTCGTCCTCGCGGTGCCGGCGACCCTGCCGGTGCTCCCCACCATCTGGTCGCCGAGCCGCGGCTACCAGTACGCCGCCACCGGCGGACACGGCCCGGTCGGCGCCCGGGCCTACCTCCACCAGCACAACACCCGGCACTCGCCCGCCGCCACCCTGCTGACCGACGACCGCCGGCACCGGCATGTCCGGATGCTCGCCGGGCAGGTCACCCTGCCCGGCGTCCGCCAGAACTACCGCCTGTTCAGCGAGTGGCGCGCGGCGGGCGAGCGGCCCGCGCGGGTGTGGCTCACCAACCTGACCGACCACTCGCTGGACCAGCTGACGGCCCTGGCAGCGCTGGAGGGCGGGACCACCGGCGCGCTCGACGAACTGGCCCGGGACTTCGGCCTGCTCGACTTCGAGGGCCGCTCGTTCCCCGGCTGGCACCACCACATGACCCTGGTCTCGGCCGCCTACGGATACCGCCGGCTGACCCCGCCGGGAGACGGTGACACCACCACCGAGGGCCTGTACGCCGCCGACCGGCTGGCCGAACTCACCTGTGCCGCCGCCGGTGTGTGACGCCGGCGGCGGCACGGGTCCTCACCTGATCAACCGCCGAACTGCTCTGGTCAGCGAGCAGTCAGCCAGCAGTCAGCGAGCGGTCCAGCCGCCGTCCACCGGCATCGCCACGCCGGTGACGAAGGAGGAGCGGGCGCTGCACAGCCAGGCGGCGGCCTGGGCGATCTCTATCGGCTCCGCGATCCGCTTCTGCATCGAGCGGGAGGTGAACGAGTCGGCCAACTCCGGTGTCTCCTCCAGCACTTCCTCCATCAGCTCGGTGCGCGTGCTGCCCACCACCAGGGCGTTGACCCGGATCCCGCGCTGCCCGTACTCGTCGGCCGCGGCCCTGGTCAGGCCGATCACCGCATGCTTGGCCGCGATGTAGGAGGCGGTGGTACCGGTCGCCATCACCCCCGCGACGCTGGCGGTGTTGACGATCGAGCCGTCGCCGCCGGCCGCCAGCATGGCGCGGATCTGGTACTTCAGGCAGTTCCAGACGCCGCGCACGTTCACGTCGATGACCTGGCCGAAGACCGCGTCGTCCGTCTCGTGCAACGGGGTCCCGGCGGTGGCCCAACCCGCGTTGTTGAAGGCGCCGTCCAGCCGTCCGTAGGTCTGCACCGCGAGGGCCACGGCCCGTTCCACGTCCCGGGGCTCGGTGACGTCGCCGGCCGCCACCGTGGCGCGCCCGCCGGCCTCGGCTATCTCCTCGGCCAGCCGGGCCAGCCGGTCGGCCCGGCGCGCCATCAGCACCACCGCGGCCCCCTCGGCCGCGAACAGCCGGGCGGCGGCGGCGCCGATCCCGCTGGACGAGCCGGTGATCATGATCGTCCTGCCATCGAGCATGGTGCTACTCCCCCGCTGCCAGGTCGGCCCACACGCTGCCGGCCGCCGCCTCGGCGTCGATCCGGCGCAGCAGCGGCTCGTCGATCGACCAGAGCGAGTCGACCAGGTGGCGCACGCCCGCGACGCGCATCAACTCCCGCTGGTGGCTGTGCTCGAAGGTGCTGGGGTGGCCGATGAACGGCACCTGGAGCGCCCTGGCCCCCGTCGCGACCCGGGCCACGTCGTCGACGAACACCACCTGGTCGTAGCCCAGGCCGAACACCTCGGTGGTGATCTCCCGGATGCCCGGGCGGAAGTCGTTGGTGCAGACGTAGCCGGGACCGTCGAAGAGTTCGGCGTACTCACCGAGGAACGCGTCGAAATGGTCCTTGGCCAGCCCCCCGTAGCAGACCGTGGCCAGCCCCAGCGAACGCAGCCGCTTCAGCAACTCGACCGCGCCGTCGACCAGTTCGATCGGATGCCGGGCCAGATAGGCGTCCCGCTCGCCGAAGTAGAGCTCCAGCGCCCGCTCCCCGCTCACCGCCAGGCCGGCGGCGGCGGCCAGTTCCACGCCGGCGATCCGGCGCGGCTGGGAGAAGATCCGCTGCTCCACCTCGGCGCTGTACTGCCCGCCGCGGCTGGTGATGAAGTGGTGGATGACCGGGCTGAAGGTGTCGTTCAGCAGGACGCCGTCGATGTTGAGCGCGGCAAGACGCAGCCGTTGGAAGGCCTGGGACACGGAAGTCCCCCCTTGATTCTCGAAAACTGGTGCTGGTGGTACTGACCGGGCGGACGGTCGGGACATGAAACGTCCGGGGACCGTCACGGCACCAGTGTGTACGCCCGCTTCACGCCGACCTTCATCGCCTTGGCCGCCGCCTCGGTGGCGAGGGCCGGCAGCAGCAGCCGCCACATGCTGACGGTGCGTTCGGACAGGTCGGCCCGGCCGGTGGCGATCTGGGCGTACATCTGCATCCCGGTGCAGGCGGAGACCACGAACTCGGCCGTCTCGTGCACGTCGATGCCGGCCAGCAACTCCCCGTCCCGCTCGGCCGTCCGCAGGCAGTCCTGCATGATCTCCACCCACACCCGGTAGGGCTCGACCTCGCTCAGCCCGAATCCGGTCTGCTCCCCGGTGAGCCGCACGCCGGCCCGCAGCACCGGATCGATCTGCAGCTGACGCGACCAGACCAGGGTCAGGTCCACCAGTCGCTGCAGCCCCTGCGAGGCGAGCCTGGGCATGATCGTGGGGGTCTGAGCGGTCATCACCGCGCGGGCCAGCGCCTCCTTGTTGGGGAAGTGGAAGTACACCGCGCCGAGGGTGACCCCAGCCCGCTTGATGATCTCCCGCATGCTGGCGCCGTGGTAGCCGTGCTCGTCGAACACCTGGGCCGCGGCTTGGAGGATCTCGTCACGCGTCCTGACGGCACGCTCCTGCTTCGGCTCCGGCGACAAGCCACTGACCTCTCTGGGCGAACAAAATCTCGACAAACAAAACGAACACACGTTATGTTACAACTCTCGGGCCCGGCCCGCCAGGCTCCGAGCGATCAACGTCGCCCCAGCCGTCGTTACGGGAGAGCTCTGATGACCGTCACCATCCAGACCGCGCAGCTCCACCCCTGCACCACAGCTCCCGTGCCGACCAAGCCCGCGCCAGGCCGATGCACCGCCGGCGGTCCCGCACTCCAACAGTACGTCCACAAACTCGCCGCCGACGAAGTGCTGTTGACCCGCTGGCGACGCACCGGCCCCGACGCCTTCGCCGTCGGCGCGCGCTGGCCCCGCCAACACGCCTTCTACCAGAGCGACAACGGCGACTTCGACCCGCTGCTGTTCGCCGAGACCGTGCGGCAGAACATCCCGCTGATCTCGCACGTGGCCTACGACGTCCCGGTCGGACACCAGCTGATCTGGCAGGACTTCAGCTACCGGGTCGACCCGGCGGCGCTGCGGATCGAGGACGGCCCGGCCGAGCTCGAACTGCGGATCACCTGCTCCGACGTGGTCCGCCGGCGCGCCCGGCTGGCCTCGCTGACCATGTCCGTGGTCGCCCTGCGGGCCGGCCGCCGGGCGGCCACCGCGGTCGCCCGCTTCACCAGCAACCCGCCGGCCGTCTACCAGCGCCTGCGCGGCGAGCGCGCCGACGCCCAGCGGGCGATGGCCGCCGCCACGCCGCTCACTCCGCCGATACCCGCCGCCCTCGTGGGCCGCCGCCGGGCCGCCGACGTGGTCCTCGCCGACTCCCGCTTCCCGCAGCGCTGGCAGCTGCGCAACGACACCTCGCACCCGATCCTCTTCGACCACCCCGTCGACCACTCCCCCGGCATGCTGCTCCTGGAGGCGGCCCGCCAGGCCGCCCACGCCCAACTGGGCTCCACCGAGCGGATACCGGTGGGGTTCGACGCCAAGTTCTACCGCTACATCGAACTCGACGAGCCCTGCTGGATCGCCGCCGAGACGGTGCGCGATCAGGATGCGGTCGAGGTTGTCGCCCTGCAGGGCGGCCGGATCGGCTTCTCCTGCACGGTGACCACGGCACCCGCCACCAGTGCCTGACGGGCCGTCACTCAGCGCGCCCTATCGATCCTGCGCGGTGCGGGTGGTGCGGGTGGTGCGGGTGGTGCGGGTGGTGCGGGTGGTGCGGGCAGTGCGGGTGGACCGGGCGGTGCGGGCGGACCGGGTGCAAGGTCAGCCTCCGGCCAGCAGGCGGGCCGCGTTGCCGCCGAGAACCAGGTCGCGGACCGCCGGATCGGCAACGGCGGCCTCGACGGTGTGCCGCGCCGCGACCACGTCGCCGTAGGGCGTGTTCGACCCGAACAGGCACCGCTCGGGAAGCTCGCGGACCGCGGCCCGGACAGCGAACACCTGGAGCGCGCTGGAGAGTTCGATGTGCAGGTTCGGCGTCTCCCGGGCCAGGTCGACCAACTCCAGCCAGTTGAGCCCGCCAAACGCACCGACGACCACCGGGACCGAGCGATGGCGCGCGGCCAGCGAAGCGTACGTCCGCAGATCGTCGGCGGTGTTCGGCGCGAAGCCGTGGACCAGGACCGGCACGCCGCCGTGGTCGGCGCTGACCGCGAGCGCCGGCTCGATGAGGCGCGCCTGGCCGGGGGCGGGGGTCAGTTCGCCGATTCCGACGATGCCGGGGCGGGCCAGCATGTGGTCCAGCCAGGCCCGGGTCCGGTCGGCGGTCATGTTCAGGCGGACACCGGCCAGGCCCACGGTCTCGTCCGGGTGGGTGTCGAGAGCAGCGCAGAGCTCGTCCACCGCCGCGCGGAACTCCTCCTCTGGGCTGATCTCACCACCGATCACCGCGACCAGCCGGGCGAACTCCGCACGCAGGCCGTCCAACGTCGTCGGTGCCTCGGGGTGAATGCGGGTGGACTGCAGAACCGTGCGGCCGACACCGGCCTCTCGGGCCCGGGCCAGCTGGGCCGGGAGGTCGACGGTGACGTGGGCGTGGAAGTCGATGATCACGGCTCGACGTTAAACTTTGCCACCGGCGTCAAGGTCAAGCCCGCGAGGTGGAGAGGTGGAATCGTCATGCGCGTCAGCGAACTCGCCCAGCGGACCGGGGCCAGCCCTCGGGCCCTGCGGCACTACGACGCGAACGGGCTCCTGCCGTCGCAACGCCTGGCGAACGGCTACCGCGACTTCCCCGAGCAGGCGATCGAGCGAGTTCGTCGGATCAGACTCCTGCTGGCCATCGGGCTGGACCTCGAGGACGTCGCACAGTTGCTCCCCTGCTTCGCCGAGACCGGCGAACTCACGCCGTGCGACCGGGCCCAGGAGCGCCTTCGCGGGCAGATCGCGGACATCGACGCCAAGATGTCCGCGCTGCGGGCGACCCGGCGGATGCTGGCCGGGGAACTCCGGCAGTGGGCTGGCCCACCGGCCGAACGTGACCCTGCCCGCAGCCCCGACCGTCCACCAGCGGAACACGCTGAAGGACCTCGAGAAGAGCGCCGGCACGAAGAGCTGTGACGCGGACTGACTGAACGCCGAGAAGGCTCTGAACTGGGGAAACGCGAAGTCTGACGCCGCCTGGTGTCAGCTGGGCAGTTCCCAGCCCGGACCGTCCTCGTCACCGATCCAGACCCGCTGGCCGGCCTCGGTGATGGTGATCCCGAATGCTTCTTGACGTACCGGCCGGCCCGCTCGAACAGGTTCGGCGATATCTGACGCACCGACGACGAACCCCCGGCCGTGAGTAGCGAGCCGCGGGGCGGGTGGTGTCGGTGGTACTCCGTTCGGTCACGGTGGGGTCCTCCTGGGGTGGGCGGGTGAGCTGGGGTGCCGTCGCCTGTTCGCCCGCCGTCGCCCGAGGAGTTATAGGAGCCGGAGGCAGTCCAGGGCGAGGTAGGCGGCGGCGGTGTCGGTCATCTCGCCCCTGCGGAGCACGGTGGTACGGAACTCGGACAGGGGGAGGGTGACGACGTCGATGAACTCAGTGCACTCCGGGGTCGGCTCGGCGACCTTGGTGCAGTTGGTGGCGAAGAAGGCGAACCGCTGGGCGTTGGAGTAGGCGTCGTGCCAGTACGGTCCGGCGGCGTGGACCTCGCCCTGGTAGACCGGTCTCCTCCAGCAGTTCCCGGGCGATGGCCTCCGCCGCCTGCTCGCCGGGTTCGATGAAGCCGCCGGGGAGTTCGTACAACACGCGGTCGGGGCCGGGCGGTACTGGCGAGCGAGGATGACGTGCTGGTCGGCGGTGAGAGCGAGCACCGCGCCGGCCGGGCGCTCGCGCTTGAGGAAGAACTCCTCCTTCCTGCCGTCGGGCAGTTCGAAGTCGACGCGATCCACCGACCGGCCGAACTTGCTGAAGACGGTGGTGCGTTCGATCTCGCGCCACGACGCGCTGGTGTCGGTCATGGCCAGGACTGTACGGCCCCGGGCCGGGCCGGAGCGCCCGTTCCGCCGCCTGCTGACCGCCGGCCACCTGAGGCCCCAGGTCGTCGCCGATCTTCGCCGGGCCGCCGAGGGCGACACCGCCCAGACCCGGGTGCGGGCGATGGCAACTGCCCGCCTGTCCACCGTGCTCTACCGGCAGGGCGACCGCACCGAGGCCGACCACCACGCCGCCCAGGCCACCTCGCTCGCGGCCACCGTCGGCTCCGCCCGCCTGGCCTCCGCCCTCTGCGACATGCGCCACGCCGCCCTCCGGTGACCGCCTGCGTCGCTGAGCTCGAGGAGGGTGCCGAGCACCCCCGCTTCCTTCATGTCGTTGGGCCGAGTAGCGGCCCGCCCCGGCTAACCGGCGCGCGCTGCTGCGGCAGGGGCGGGCAGCCGGCGAGCGTCCTCCCCAGGACTCGGCTGCGCGGGGGTCCAGGTCTCGTCGGTCGAGCCGACTGGGCTCACCCGACGAGTAGCCGACGAAGCGCCTTCGGGCGGCGGACGGCCGACTCGGTGGCGATCCGCGTGTGCACCAACCGCATCACGCCGAGCGTCGCGTCGAGCATGGCCGTGCTCGCGCCCGCCTTCGCCTGGTCGTCAAGGTGCCGGCCGAGCAAGCGCAGGTCGGCCTCGGCAGCGGTGTGGTCGTAGGGCCGCGCCAGGCTGTCACCGGGCTGGCGAATGGTCGCGATCGTGCTCACGGGCTGTTCCTTCATCTTGGTGTGTCGTCCGCGCCCCACCGCGGAGCCGGTGAGCGGTGGCGGATCCAGCAAGACGCGGCTGCCGTCCGCCCGCTCCAGCCGGCTCACGCGAGTGCCCTTCCCAGGTCATAGAGGGCGGCTCGCAGTTGGGCGCGTCGGGTGTACCGGGCGGCCCGCTCGAAGCCCACCAGGCAGTAGGGGAGAGTGACTTCTCTACCCTCGTCCGTGTGGATCTGCGGACCGGGGGCAACGACGGTCTGGCGGTCGCAGCACACACACCGACCCCACCGCCACATGTGGCGGGGCGGCAGCGAGATCGGGCTGCCGGCGAAGTCCGCAGCGCGGCCAGCTCGGGGCTTCACAGCTCGGTCCTGTGCTGCGGCCGGCTACGGACCCCGGACTGCCGGACTGGCTCCAACTCGCCTGCGACAGGCACTAGTTCAACCTCGCTGGCCGGAACCTCCCACTCCACTCCGCCGCCCTCCGGCCGGAGGAACACCGTGGGGTACTTGCCGTACCCGGGGCACTGGTACACCCCGGTCCGGCCGGTCCTGGCGTCCCGCACCACCTCGCCAACGCGGGGCGTGTACAGCTCCTTTGGGGGCTTGGGCGATCTGCTTGCACCCATCGTCGCTCCTCTCCGTAGTGATTCCACTACTAGGACGACTCACTGTCCCGTACAGTCAAGAAGCCTTCAACCGCGCCAGATCTGGAGGGAGAGTAGATCTTGAATCGCTCAGAGCTGGACCCGGATGCGTCGCCGCGCGCCCGCTTCGGCGCTCAGATCCGCAGCGCACGCGAGGAGCGCGGGTGGACGCAGGAGGAGCTCGGCGAACGCATGGGCTACTCGGCAGTGCACATCTCGGCGGTAGAAATTGGCCGCAAGTCTCCAACTCTCCGATTTGCCACCGCAGCTGACGTAGCGTTCGGAACAGGAACACTGTGGGTTGATCGGCACGGCGAGGTTCGACGCGCCTCACTGCTTGACGGCTTCGAGGGGTACGCCGCGAAGGAGGCGAAGGCACGAGAGATTCGAGTCTTCGAGATCGGAGTGATACCGGGCCTGCTTCAAACGGTGGAGTACACCGGAGCGCTCGTGGACGCCCAGGTACAGCGAGGAACCATCAGCCGGGAAGAGGCCGACGAGTGGTGCGCACGCCTGCTTACCCGCCAACAGGGCCTCACCGCGTTTGATGCACCCCTACTTCACGCCGTTCTCGATGAAAGCTGCATCCGTCGGCTTGTTGGCGGACGGGCAGTGATGGCCAGGCAACTCGTCGCGCTGGAAGAGCGCGCCCAGAGTCCAGGGACGATCATCCAGGTAGCCCCCTACTCCATGGGCGCGGATCGTCCGTTCGCACTCCCCGTGCATCTGCTGACACTCGCTGACCGAAGCTTGATCGGGTACTCGGAGTCCGAAGGTCAAGGCCACGTTCAACGCGATCCCAGAGCCCTTACCACCTGGGATAGGAACTACCATCGTCTTCAGGTGGGCGCACTTTCCGAGACTGCATCCATCGAGCTGATCCGCGCTGTTCGAGAGGACCTTGGGTGAGTATGGACATATCTCAGGCCAGTTGGCGAAAGTCGACCTACAGCCAGCAACAGGGCGCGTGCGTAGAGGTCGCCGACAACTTTCGCAGCGTGGTCCCCGTCCGCGACTCCAAGAACCCCAACGCCCCCGCCCTGCTCTTCTCCCCCGAGGGCTTCACTGCCTTCGTAGCGGGCGTGAAGGGTGGCGAGTTCGGCGACGTGTGAGCCGTCCTCGGGACCCACAGAGAGCGAACCCGCGACCAAACCGGTCGAGGGTTCGCTGCGTTCTGCGCCCACTCAGACCGTGGCAGGCACCTTCGCCGCAGCCTCGTTCACCGCAGACGCCGGCTCGGCATACAGCTCCCCAACCGTCGGGCTGTTGTAGGCAACCAGGTCGAGCGTCTTCTCGCGTGCGTGTGGCTACCGGGTCGGCAGATCAGACCTCGACCACGAACGCGGCCAGCTCGTCGCGGAGTTGCTCGATCCCCCCAAGTGCCCCGCCGCCGGACCTCCGAGCGGAGGCAAGTCCGGTGACGGGGCATCGACAGAGGTCAGTGCGTCGGCGCCGGTGTCGGGTACAGGCTGGCCAGTGGGTTGACGTAGGTCTTGGCGGGCATGCAGTTGGGGGCGGGGCTCTGCATCAGACCGGCCTGGAGTTCGCGGGAGCTGTGCGCCGGGTCGGTCTTGGCCAGCGGCAGGTAGATGAAGAGTTGCAGGTCGGCCGGGATGGCACTGGGGCGGATGGTGAGGACCTGCCGGCCGCCGTCCTGGCTGGCTTCCTCTTCCATGTCCCAGCCGTAGGCCGCCAGCCGGCCCTGTCCGCCGTCCTGGTTTCCCTTGGCCTCGGTCTCCGGCGGGTAGGAGGCCATCGTCGGGTCGGGGGCGTGGCAGCCGGGTTCGCCGGCGTAGACGCGGCTGCGGACGCCGGCCCGGTCCAGGTCGCGCTGCAGCTGGGTCGCGTCGACCGGCTTGTAGCCGTCCAGGATGGTGAGTTTGACGAGGTCGTCGCTGCCGCTCTGCAGGGTGTACGCGGCGTTGGTGACGTTCCCCAGCGGCTGGCTCCCGGCGCTGGCGCCGCCGCCGGCAACGACCGGGGCGGGTGCGGGGGAGCGGCCGACCCCGGTGGTGAGGGTGACCCCGGCGACGGCGACGGCGGCGGCCAGGCCCATCGGGAGCGCCACCCGCAGGGCCAGGGTCCGGCGCTTGGCAGCGCTACGGGAGTGCTCGGTCACGGCGTCCATCAGGTGCTCCTTCAGCAGGAAGTGGCGGTGAGGGGAGAGCTCCGGTACGGCCGCGGCCGGCAGCAGCCGGGCCAGCTCCTCCCGCTCGGTCTGCTGGGACCGGCCTCGGGGGGTGGCGTTCATCGGATCGTCTCCTTGGTCGACCGGACCGCGAGCGCGCGGTCTCCTGCTACCTGTCCGCAGATGCCGGTGCGTTGCGTACTTTCCGGGGGGTGCGTGCTTCTTGCGGAGCGGGCTGCGGCCAGCTCCTTGGCGGTGAGTTCCCGCAATCGGCTGCGGGCGCGTGACAGCCGCGAGCGGACCGTTCCGACCGGTTTGCCGAGCGCCTCAGCGGCGGCCGCGTGGTCGAGGCCCTCCCACACGCACAGCGCGAACACCTCCCGCTCGGCCGGGCGCAGCTGCTCCAGCGCGGCCTTCGCGGCGGCGAGCTGCTCGGCGTCGGCGATACGGCCGGTCAGCTCGGCGGCGAAGTCGGGCACGGCCTCGCGCGGCGGCAGTTTGGCGAGTGCCTGCTGGTGACGGCGCGCGGCCCGGCGGGTGTTGCGGATGACGTTGGTGGCGATGCCCAGCAGCCAGGGCCGCAGGCTCTCCCCCTCGGGGTCGACCCGCGCACGCAGGCGCCAGGCCTCCAGGAAGGTCAGTGAGACCACGTCCTCGGCGACGGCCCGGTCCCCGGTCATCCGGACGGCATAGCGGTGCACCGCGCGGGCGTGATCCTCGAAGATCTGCCCGAACGCCACTGAATCCCCGGCTCGCACCCGGGCGCGAATCGATTTGTCCACACCCGTACCTGTCCGACCGCACCCGGCCGTTGCCGTGATCCACGCCACATGCCCGGGTGGGGCCCGGCGGCCCTCCTGCCTGGCGGGCCGGCCGGAGCCGGGACTGAACGAGCCGCGCAACCAGCGGCCACAGACGGTCGCACGGTAGCGCGGCACCTAGTACTACAGCCTGGGATGGCGACATTTGCAGCACCTGCTCGACCCCCGCAGCGACCAAGAGGGGAACTGAGGAGTGGATCTCCACAAGCTTCTGAAATCCGATGCCGAGACCCTGGCGAAGGAGTTCGAGGGGCATGATCCGGTCGCGTTCACGCGCCTCCTCTCGGAGCGCATCATCGACAACGACGGGACCTGCGCCACCTGTGTTCGAACGTCGCCGACGAGGCCTCGGTCGGCGAGATGGCGCGCTTCCTGGAATTCCTGGACACCGTGGGCGCCACCGCCTTCGGCTGCCTCCTCTACGGGTTGGGCCGGGAGACCGAGGCCGAGCTGTGGTGGGGAGTGGCCGCAGGCGCCGAGGACACGCTGGCCGTCCACTACGCCGCCACCGGCCGCACCGCCCGCGCCCAGGCAGTGCGCGACAACCTGGAGGAGGTCGAACCGGAGCGGCTGCCCCCGCCACGCCCTGGTCGAAGAACTCGACGCCCGCCCGGCCGGGAAAGCCCTGCGCGGCTTCGTCGAAGAGGCGCTGGAATCGGCACCCCCGGGCGCCGCCGCGCGCAGAGTGCTCCGGCGCGCCCCCCGGCGCCGCACCTCGCCGGTGCGCCGCCGATGACGCTCCCAGCCCGGCCAGCCAGTGGCCCCAGGCCGTAGCTGTCTCACGACCGCTGGTGGGTCTGACGGTCCATCAGGCCCAGACGGCGGAGAATCAGGATCCGCGAGCACCTCTCATCCTCACCGGGTCAGATGATCACAGATCGGGTACTACTGGCTACGCCGAAGCCCTGGGAACTGTGGGACTAGAGAAAGCCGGAAGAAACAGGCACCCGGGTGGTGGCAGTGCTGTCCAGGCGGGGCCGGGTGGTCAGCCGGCCCCGGGGGCCAGCCGCCGCTCGTCCGCGCCGATCAGCAGGTCGTTGATGCTCGCGTAGCGGCGGCGCATCAGGCCGTTCGCGTCGAACTCCCATTGCTCGTTGCCATAGCTGCGCCACCACTGCCCGGACGCGTCATGCCACTCGTACTCGAAGCGTACCGAGATCCGGTTGTCGGTGTAGGCCCACAGCTCCTTGCGCAGGCGGTAGTTCAGCTCGCGCTCCCACTTGGCGTGCAGGAACGCGACGATCTCCTGGCGGCCGTGCAGGAACACGTCGCGGTTACGCCACTCGGAGTCTTCCGTGTAGGCGAGGGCGACTCGTTCGGGATCGCGGGTGTTCCAGGTGTCCTCGGCGGCCTGGACCTTCAGTAGTGCGGTGGCCTCGGTGAACGGGGGGACGGGTGGCCGGTGGGTCATGACGCTCCTCGCTTCGGTGCGCTCGGGGCACGGTGCACCCGAGAGGTCGGGGCACTCGTTGGTGTCCGCAGAGCGGGGCGCCGGTGGGTGCCCGGGAGGCCGGGCCGGGGCGTTCGGCGCGGCCGGTGGCCTCCCCTTCACTCTGGCCCGACCGGGCAGCTCACGGCCATGTCTGGTCGGACACCTCACCCACAGATCCGGCCGTCGAGGCGCCGTATGCTCGATGGATGTCATTCCCGCGCAGCCGCCGAATCGCCGTGCTCGCGTACGACGGCGTCCGGTTGTTGGACGTCGCGGCACCGCTGGAGGTCTTCAGCACCGCAGGGGCGTATGAGGTCGTGCTCTGCTCCCCCGGCGGCGCGACCGTCACCGCCTCGACCGGGACCGTGCTGCCCGTGGGCGCCGACGCCTTCGCCGTCCACGCGGACACCGTCGTCGTGCCCGGCTCGCTGACCCTCCCCGACGGGCCCGTGCCCGACGGCCTGGTCGCCGCCGCCGCCCTGCTGGCCGCCTCGGCGAGCCGCGTCACGTCCGTGTGCACAGGCGCGTTCGTGCTCGCCGAGGCCGGACTGCTGGACGGCCGCCGGGCCACGACGCACTGGCGGCACGCGGTGGCATTGAGCCGCCGCTACCCGCGCGTCACGGTCGAGCCGGACTCGATCTACGTCCGCGACGGCCACCTGCTGACCTCGGCCGGTGTCAGCGCCGGCATCGACCTCGCCCTCGCGCTGGTCGAGGACGACCTCGGCCCGCAGGCCGCCCGCGAGGTGGCTCGCGACCTGGTGGTTTTCATGCAGCGGGCCGGCGGGCAGTCGCAGTTCTCGGTGCCAGCGCGGATGCCGCGCCCACGCCACGACGCCCTGCGTGCCGCACTCGACGCGGTCGCGGCCGACCCGGCGACTGACCATTCGGCGGTGGCGCTCAGCGGGCGGGTCGGCCTGAGCTCCCGTCAGCTGAGCCGGCTGTTCCGGGCGCAGCTCGACACCACGCCGTCGGCGTACGTCGAACAGGTGCGACTGGAGGTGGCGCGTGGCCTGCTGGAAGCTGGGGAGTCGGTGACCGGCGCGGCCCGCCGTTCGGGCCTGGGAAGCGACGAGACGCTGCGCCGGGTCTTCCTTCGGCACCTCGGCGTTCCACCGTCGACGTACGTGGCCCGGTTCCGCAGCACCCGGTGATTCAGTCGGGTCATGAGGAGGTCGGGGACCCGCAAATTGCCTGACGCCCAGTCGAAGACGGCGAACTCCCTGTTCGCCGTCGAGGCGGCCTTCCCGCCGGCCCCGCGCACCGCCCAGAATCGCCAAGATCTGATTACCTGTCAGAGATTGCTGGAGCCAGGGCCGGAGCATGAGCCGGCCCCCTTCCGGAGGAAGACGGGAAGGGGGCCGGGCGCATGGTCACGCAGCAGCAGGGAGCCTGTCCGGACCAGTGACCCCGCTCTCGACAGCCGAACTCCGCCCCTCGTACAGGTCACCGGTCGGGTCGTTGTAGGCGCCGCGATCGAGGATTCCCTCCCGGGCCGACACCAGCAACGGCACCACGACCTGCCCCGCCACGTTCGTCGCCGTCCTCATCATGTCCAGGATCGGGTCGATCGCCAGCAGCAGGCCCACGCCCTCCAGCGGCAGACCGAGCGTGGAGAGGGTCAGCGTCAGCATCACGATCGCGCCCGTGAGGCCGGCCGTCGCAGCGGAGCCGATCACCGAGACGAACGCGATCAGCAGGTAGTCGCCGACGCCCAGGTGGATGCCGTAGACCTGCGCGACGAAGATCGCGGCGATCGACGGGTAGATCGCGGCGCAGCCGTCCATCTTCGTGGTCGCGCCGAACGGGACGGCGAACGAGGCGTACTCGCTCGGGACGCCCAGGCGTTCGGTGACCCGGCGGGTGACCGGCAGGGTGCCGACCGAGGAGCGGGAGACGAAGGCCAACTGGATGGCCGGCCAGGCGCCCTGGAAGAAGCGCAGCGGGTTGAGGCCACCGACGAAGCGCAGCAGCAACGAGTAGACGACGAGAAGCACCAGCGCGCAGCCGACGTAGATGTCGAGCGTGAACGTGGCGAGCGGGCGCAGCAGGTCCCAGCCGTACTCGGCGACGGACTTGCCGATCAGGCCGAGTGTGCCGAGCGGGGCGAGCCGGATCACCCACCAGAGCGCGGTCTGCACGAGCTCCAGCAGTGACTCGCTCAACTTCAGTACCGGCGCGGCCTTTTCGCCGGCCTTCAGGATCGCGGCGCCGGCCACGACCGCGAGGAAGACGATCTGCAGCACGTTCACCTTGAGGAACGCGTCGGCGATGTTGGTCGGGATGATGCCGGTCAGGAAGTCGACCCAGGAGCCGGCGTCGGCCGGGGCCTTGAGGCCGCTGGTGGCGAAGTGGGTGCCGTGGCCCGGGTCGGTGGCCAGGCCGATCGCCAGCCCGATGGAGACCGCGATGAGGCTGGTGATGCCGAACCAGAGCAGGGTCCGCACGGCCAGCCGGGCGGCGTTGGTGACGTTGCGCAGGTTGGCGATCGAGACCACGATCGCGGTGAAGACCAGCGGCGGGACGGCCAGCTTGAGCAGCTGGACGAAGGTCTTGCCGACCGTGTCCAGCGTGGTGGTCAGCCAGGAGACGTCGTTCTGGCGGGCGACGAAGCCCAACACGACGCCGAGCACCAGGCCGGCGACGATCTGCACCCAGAACGGGGTGCGGCGCAGGCGGGCCAGGCCCGACGGCGCGGGGGCGGGGGTGGCAGTGGACATGGGGGTGCGGCTCCGGGGCAGGACGGGGGAAAGCGCGGGCAACGGCAGGGGCGGGCGGCGCACGGGAGGTGTCCGGGCCGGATCAGCCGGGCAGCCGATCAGCCGGACGGTTCGTAGCGAGGGGTACGCCGCCTAGCTACAGCTCGGAAAGCGACACGAGCGGCCTGCACCCGGCAGGCACGGCGACAGCGGCAGCGCGCACGGCATGAGCGCGTCGCTCATGTCCTGCTGCCGGAGTGCGCCTGGGATGGTCATGGGCGACACACTAACAGTAAATATTTGAGATGTTCAAAGTACTTCTTTGATATGCGAGCAGGGCGGCATGTGCGAGGCCGCCACACCAAGCGCCGGTCCGATCAACGGGCAGTCAGATTGACGGCCCATGGTTATACGAATAACTTGAGGAGCCATCCGCCACCACCAACGCCCGGGAGACCCCCGTGGGCTACCTCGCCCTGCTCCGTGCCCCGGACGTGACCCGACTGCTGCTCGGCACCCTGCTCGGCCGCCTCCCGGCCGGCATGACCGCGCTCGTCGTCGCGCTCGCGCTGCGCGAGGCGGGCGCGCCGTACAGCAGGATCGGGCTGGCCACGGCCGCCTACGCGATCTCGGCGGCGATCGGCGGCCCGGTGCTCGGGCGGCTCGTCGACCGCACCGGGCAGCCCAAGGTGCTGCTCAGCTCCGCCGTGGTCGCCGGGCTCGGCTACGCGCTACTGGCGCTCGCCCCCGGCAACCCGGCGGCCGCGATCGGCGGCGCCGCGCTGGCCGGCCTGTGCATGCCGCCGCTCGAACCCTGCCTGCGCGCACTCTGGCCCGAGGTGGTCGCCGAGGAGCAGCTCGACACCGCCTACGCCTTCGACTCCGCCTCCCAGCAGATCCTCTACGTGGCAGGCCCATTGGCGGTGGCCGGCATCGCCGCGGTCGCCAGCCCGGTCGCCGCGCTGTGGGCCGCCGCCGGCCTCGGCCTGGCCGGCGCCCTGGTGGTCGCCACCGCCGGACCGGCCCGCCGCTGGCAGGCGCCGCCCCGCGAGCACGGCGCCGGACTGCTCGGCCCGCTGCGCTCCCCCGGCCTGGTCCTGCTGTTGATCGGCCTGGCCGGCGCGGGGTGGACGGTCGGCGCGCAGAACGTCCTCTTCATCGCCTACGCCGAGCGCCACCCGCACCAACTGCCGGGCGGCGCCGGGCTGCTGCTCGCCCTGGCGGCCCTGGCCGGGCTGCTCGGCGCGCTCGGCTACGGCGCCATGCGCTGGCGCAGCGACACCGCGACCCGGACCTGGGCGCTGGCCCTGGCGATGGGCGCCTGCTACCTGCCGCTGCTCCTGCTGCCCGGCCCCGGACCGATGGCGGCGCTCGCCTTCGTCTCCGGCCTCGGCCTGGCCCCGCTGCTCGCGGCGGCCTTCGTGCTGGTCGCCGAGCTGGCCCCGACCGGGACGGTCACCGAGGCCTTCGCCTGGCTGATCACCCTCTTCGCCACCGGCAACGCGCTCGGCTACGCGGTCTCCGGCTCGCTGGTGTCCGGCTCGCTCGCGGCGGTGGCCTGGTGCGCGGTCGGCGGGATCAGCCTCGGCGGGGTACTGCTCTTCGTCGCCCGGCGGCAACTGCGGCCGGTGGCTCCGGCGGTGGCAGCGACGGGAGCGCGGCCGGCGCTGGCCGGCTGACGGCTGCGGCCCGTACGCAGGCACGCAGGCACGCAGGCACGCACGCACGCTGACGGTCACTCAGGATCCTGGTGGGGAGTCCTGGGACCATCGCAACGCGGCCGGCGATCACTACACCGCCACCAGTCGGACCTGCTCGCCACAGAGCTTGACCTTGTCGTCCAGGTCAGAGGTCAGCATGACCACCGGCCGCTGCTGCCGCAGCGCCAACTCGGCTACCACCGCGTCGATCGCGTACTTGTGCCCGTGCAGGCCGGCAGCGATCAGCAGTGCGGAGGCGGCCCGAGCCTCTTCGTCGCCGACATGGACGATCCGCACCCCGGACAGCAGCCGGCGGAGCCGGGCCTGGTCCGTGCGCCCGTGGACGGCCTCGATGATGGTCAGTGCGCTGATCACCACCTCCATACCGCGTTTGCGGGCTTCGGCGACCAGCGCGACGGTCGGCTCGTGGTCGTGGACCAGCTTCGACAGCCCCTCGGAGTCGAGCACCAACGTGCCCTGCTGGCTCAGCTTGCGGCGGGCCATCCGCCCTCCTCGGCGAAGACCTCGTCGAACACCTGCTGGGCGCGCGCCTGTTCCGGCGGGGAGACCGGGCCCTTGCGGCGCTCGTAGTCGGCGAGGTACTCGTCCAGGAGCTGCCCGCGCAGCTCCCGCTCCACCGCCGAGGCGATGAAGGCGGAGAACTCACGCTTCCCGACCCGGGTTCGGATCGCCTCGGCGGTGCCCTAGGGCAGCGAGAGGCTCACCCGCGTCGCGGGACCCTCGCCGATGCTGTAGGGAGTCTCGGTCATGGGGCCAGATTATCAAACGAGTAGGAAGCCCACTGGGCTCCCACGCCACAAACCCGTTGCCCGCGACCTCGCGCCCTGCCAAGCTCCCCGCCATGCCCACCTTCAGCGCGCCCGACGGCACCGTCCTCGCCTACCACCTCCATGGCGAGGGAGCCCCGCTGGTCTGCCTGCCCGGCGGTCCGATGCGGGACCCCGGATACCTGGGCGACCTCGGCGGCCTCGCCGCGCACCGGCAGCTGATCGTGCTGCACCTGCGGGGCACCGGCGACTCCGCGGTGCCCGAGGACGCGGAGTCGTACCGCTGCGACCGCCTGGTCGGCGACGTCGAGGCGCTGCGCGAGCACCTGGGCCTGGAGCGGATCGACCTGCTCGGCCACTCCGCCGGCGCCAACCTCGCGGTGCGGTACGCCGAGCGGCACCCGGGGCGGATCGGCCGGCTCGCGCTGATCACCCCGAGCACCCGGGCCGTCGGCATCCCGGTGACCGGCGAGACCAGGCGCACGGCGGCGTTGCTGCGCAAGGACGAGCCGTGGTTCGCGGCGGCCTACGCCGGCTTCGAGGCGATCGAGGCCGGGGCGGACACGGACGCCAGTTGGCTGGCCATCGCCCCGTTCCACTACGGCCGTTGGGACGCGGCGGTGCAGGCATTCGACGCGTCCGGGGAGGAGCAGCAGAACGACGACGCCGCCGACCGCTTCCTGGCGGACGGCGCGTTCGACCCGGACGCCACCCGCGCCGCGCTCGCCGTCCTCCCGGCGCCGGTGCTGCTGGTGGCCGGCGAGCTGGACTGGAGCACCACGCCGGCCCACGCGAGAGAGTTCGCCGCCCTGTTCCCGAACGCCCGGCTCGCCGTGCAGCCGGGTGCGGGGCACTTCCCGTGGCTGGACGACGCCGGGTGGCTCACGACGGCGGTCGCGACGTTCCTGGGGCGGTAGCTCAGGCCGGCGCCGTCGAGGACCTGACGATCAGTGAGGTCGCCAGCGGCGCCACCGGCTGCGCCGCGCGGCCGTCCAGCCGGGCCACCAGCGCCGCGACGCCGACCTCGCCCAGGTGTTCGCCGGGCAGGTCGACGGTGGTCAGCGGCGGGGTGAGCAGGGCGGCGACGGAGACGTTGTCGATGCCGACCACCGAGAGGTCGTGCGGGATCCGCAGGCCCAGGTCGGCGGCGGCCTGGTAGACGCCGGAGGCGACCACGTCGTCGTCGCAGAGCACGGCGTGCGGGCGGTCGGGGCGGCTGAGCAGCTCGGTGGCGGCGGCCCGGGCGGCGGATTCGCCGCGGTTGAGCGGCACGCCGAGCTCCAGCACGGCCAGGCCCTGGGCGGCGGCCTCGAAGGCGGCCTGGCGGACCCGGAAGGTGTGCGCGCTGTGGGTGGAGCGGAGCCGGCCCAGGCGGCGGTGGCCGAGGGCGAGCAGGTGGCCGACGGCGGCCGCCATGCCGCCCGCGAGGTCCAACTCGACGGTGGGGGCGCCGCCGGCCGCGGCCGGGTCGGCGTCCAGGAAGACCGCCGGGGTGCCCGCGGGCAGCTCGCCGAGCTGGCTGTCGTCCGGGGAGCAGATCAGCAGCCCGTCGAAACGGCTGGTGGTGGCGGCCTCGGCGAGGGTGGTGGCGCTCCAGCCGGAGCTGACCACGACGTCGAGACCGTGCCGGGCGGCCTCCTCGTGCACGCCGGCCAGCACCCGGCCGAAGAACGGGCCTTGCAGGTTGGGGACGGCGAGCAGCACCAGGCCGCTGCGGCCCAGCCGCAGCTGGCGGCCGGCCGCCTGCGGGCGGTAGCCGAGCCCGCGGGCCGCGTCCAGCACCCGCTGGCGGGTGGCGGCGGAGACCCGGTGGCCGGCCTCGGCGCCGGAGAAGACCAGCGAGACGGTCGCCTGCGAGACGCCGGCCAGCTGGGCCACGTCGCGGCCGGTGGGGCGCCGGGTCGGGGTACCGGGCCCGGGGTGCCCGGACTCGGCGGGCGTCGGCACGGCGGTCAGGACTGCTGGGACGCGCCGGCCTCGGCGCCGGCCTCGGCACTGGCCTCGGCAGCGGCACCAGCGCCGGCCGCGGCGCCCGTCGACGCGGCGCGCGCGGCGTCGACGGCCGCGTCCTCCTCGGCGTTCTGCGCGGCGATCCGCTGGCCGGTGCGCGAGCGGATGGTGTTGACCTTGTTCACGACCTGCTCGGACATCTCGTCGCGCTGCTTGCTCAGCACCACGTAGCTGATCGGCGCCGAGATCAGGCCGGCCAGCAGCACCAGGAAGACGAGGCCGGTGGCGCCCACCACCGGGATGATCTGGAAATGGCCCAGCAGCGTGGTGACCAGCAGGCAGGCGAGGAAGATGCTGGCCCGCAGGGACGTGTATCGAAGCGTGGCGTGCGACTTGCTGCTGCTCACGGGTGGATTCCTCCGGGACGGGCGGTACGGCGGGTGGGGCAGTCTCCCAGTGAAGCATGCCGAACCGGGCGCCCGGCGCCCGGCCGTCCGGCGCTACGCCTGCGGACGCAGATCGCGCCAGAAGGTGATGTCGTCCCGCTCGTCCCCCGGCGCCACCCGGATCGCGCCCGGCACCCGGCCGACCTCGGTGTACCCGCAGCGCCCGTAGAACTTCTCCAGGCCCATCCCGCCGCGCGCCGTGAGCCGCAGCCCGGCCAGGCCCCAGTCGCGGCCGATCCGCTCCGCCTCGGCCATCAACTCGACGCCGTAGCCGCGCCCCTGCAGCGAGGGCGCCACCATGACCCGCTTCAGCAACCGCCAGTGGTCCATCAGGTCGAAGCGCATCGACTCGAAGAAGAGCACCCCGGCGAGCACGTCCCCGGACCTGGCTATCAGCAGCCGGTCGGCGCCCGGGTCGCCCTCCTTGCCGATGCCGGCGAACTGCTTGCGCGCCGTCGGCCAGACCCGGTCCTCGGTCGCCGGCGGGACGAAGCCCACCGCACCGCCCGCGTTGGTGGCGTCGGTCCAGAGCGTGACGATCTCCGCGCGCAGCTCGGGCGTCAGTTCGGGGTCGAGGGCGAAGTGCAAGGTCATGCTCATCGATGCTACTGGGCGGGTGCGACAGCCGGCCCGACCCCTGCCCCGGCCCGCCCCGGTCGGCCGCGCAGCGCCAGGCAGAGCAGCACCGCCAGCGCGCACAGCCCGCCCGCGCCGTACCAGGCCAGGTCGTAGTTGCCGTACCGGTCGCGCAGCACCCCGGCCGCCGTGGCGGCGATCGAACCGCCGATCTGGTGGCACGCCAGCACCCAGCCGAAGACGATCGGCGCGTCCTCGCCGAAGTGCCGCCGGCAGAGCGCGACGGTGGGCGGCACGGTGGCCACCCAGTCCAGGCCGTAGAAGACCACGAACGCCAGGAACGGCGGCTTCACCGACCCCGCGAAGAGCTGCGGCAGCAGCACCAGCGACAGGCCGCGCAGCGCGTAGTAGACGACCAGCAGGCGGCGCGAGTCGACCCGGTCGGTCAGCCAGCCGCTGGCCACGGTGCCGAACACGTCGAAGACGCCGATCAGCGCGAGCAGGCTCGCCGCCGTGGTCTCCGGCATCCCGTGGTCGTGCGCGGCGGGGATGAAGTGAGTGCCGACCAGGCCCACCGTGGTGGCCCCGCAGATCGCGAACGAGCCTGCCAGCAGCCAGAACTGACGCACCTTCAGGCAGTGCCGCAGCACCCGCAGGGTGCGCGACAGGGCCCGCCCACCGGCCGCGGCCGGCACCACCTCGCCGGGCCGCGCGCCGTACGGCAGCAATCCCAGGTCGGCGGGCCGCTCGCGCATCAGCAGCAGCACCGGGACGGCGACGGCGGTGGCGCAGAGCGAGACCACCATGACGGCCATCTTCCAACCCTCGTGCTGCACCAGCCAGGAGAGCACCGGCAGGAAGATCAGGTTGCCGGTCGCCCCGCCCGCCGTCAGCACGCCGAGCACCAGGCCCTGCCGGGCGTGGAACCAGCGCCCGCTGATCGTGGTGGCGAAGGCGCCGGCCATGCTGCCGCTGCCCAGGCCCACCAGGAACCCCCAGCAGAGGACCAACTGCCAGGCCTGGGTCATCAGCACGGTCAGCCCGGAGCCGACCGAGATGGTGAGCAGCGCGCAGACCGCCACCAGGCGCACCCCGAAGCGGTCCATCAGCGCGGCGGCGAACGGGGCGGTCAGGCCGTAGAGGGTGAGGTTGACCGAGACGGCGATCCCGATGGTGGCGTGCGACCAGCCGAACTGGCTGTTCCAGGCGTCCATCATCAGGCCGGGCGCGGAGCGGAAGCCGGCCGAGCCGACCAGCACCAGCAGCGAGACGGCGGCCACGATCCAGGCGTAGTGCAGGCCGGCGGCGGGACGGCGGCCGGTCGGGCGCCGGCCGGGGCCGTCGGGCTGGTCCAGGCGGTCGGGGCGGTCGGCGGCGGAAGGGGTCAGCTCGGTGGTCACCCGACCGAGTCTCGCGAGCGCCCGGCGGCACGACGAGTGGCCCGACTGCCAGCTTCCGTCAAAATCGGGCCATCGGCCGGGTGGTGCAGCCAGAATGGGGCGCATGACGACGGCACCACACCGCGTGGCGGTCCTGGCCCTGGACCGCGTGATCGCCTTCGAACTCGGCATACCCTCCCGCATCTTCGAGTCCGCGACAGCCGCGGACGGCAGCCCGCTCTACCAGGTCGCCACCTGCACGGTGGACGGCCGCCCGGTGGCCACCAGCAGCGACTTCACGATCAGCGTCGACCACGGTCCCGAACTCCTGGAGCAGGCCGACACGGTACTGATCCCGGCCGCCCGCGACCTCGGACCGAGCTTCCTGTGCGGCGGGTTGGACGAGCCGCTGGCCGCCGCGCTGGCCCGGATCCGCCCCGGCGCCAGGATCGCCTCGATCTGCACCGGCGCCTTCGTGCTGGCCGCCGCCGGGCTGCTGGACGGGCGCCCGGCCACCACCCACTGGCGCTACACCGAGCGCTTCGCCCAGCTCTTCCCACGGGTGCGGCTGGACCCCGACGTGCTCTACGTGGACGACGGCGATGTGCTCACCTCCGGCGGGGTGGCCGCCGGGGTGGACCTCTGCCTGCACATGGTGCGCCGCGACCACGGCAGCGCGGTGGCCAACCAGGTGGCCCGCACCTGCCTGGTACCGCCGTGGCGCGACGGCGGGCAGCGGCAGTACGTCGACCTGCCCACCCCGAGCGGCAACACCGGCGACAGCACGGCGGCGGTGCGCGACTGGGCGCTGCGGCACCTGGACGAACCGCTGACGTTGCGTCAACTCGCCGAGCGGGCCCGGATGAGCGTGCGCACCTTCACCCGGCGGTTCCGCGAGGAGACCGGGAGCAGCCCGGGACAGTGGCTGACCGTGCAGCGCACCGCGCTGGCCCGCGAGTTGCTGGAGCGCACCGAACTGAGCATCGACCAGGTGGCCCGGCGGTCCGGCTTCGGCACGGCGGCCTCGTTGCGACTGCAGCTGCGCGAGCGGCTGGACCTGGCGCCGAGCGCCTACCGGCGGACCTTCCGCACACCGGCCGGCTGAGCGGCGCCGGCACGAAGCTCGGTGGAGGGTTCGCCGCAAAGCACGGCGGCCGCGCCGGGCGTTCCTGACCCGGGCGGCCACCGGTACGGGCCCTGACCCGCACGCGGCGCTCCGCACTCGCCAAGGCTGCGGCGACCGACCCGGCCCGAAAGCCCGATCCCCCAAGCCACCTGGTCCTTGGCGTCCCCTCGCGACGGAGAGCTGACCCAAGAGTGATCAGCTGGATACGACACGTCAATGGCTTGTCCGAAATTCGGAATGGTTGCGCTCCGTTTCGGCCGGGGCAACGGCACAATCCGGCCGTCAGGCCGTCAGGTCCCCGACGTCAGGCCGCCGGCGTCAGGCCGTCAACGCCCCGGAGGCGTGCCCCGACTGGACCGACTCTCCGCAGCCCGCCCCGTCCCGGTCGATCTCGCACCAGACCAACTTGCCCGAGCCCTGCGGATACCAGCCCCAGCGCGCGCAGAGCAGCTCGACCAGCTCCAGGCCCCGCCCGTTGGTGGCCGCCGCGCTCGCGTGCCGGGGCGCGGGCGCGGTGCAGCAGGCGTCGGCCACCTCCACCCGCAGCGGCGCCGTGTCCGGCGGCCAGCAGAGCCGCAGCACGGCGGGCCGCCCGGTGTGCACCACCGCGTTGGTCACCAGCTCGGAGACCACCAGCACCAGCGCCTCGGCGAACGACGCGTCCGGGGCCGCCCCGAAGGCGAGCACCTGCGCGCGGACCCATCGGCGGGCCCGGCCGACCTCGACGGGGTCGGGCGCCACCGCCAGCTGTACCTGAAGCACCTGCACCGCTCCACCACCTGCTGCCTGACGAGCTACCGGTAGGACTGTCCTCGACGTCGGTCGGTGTGTGCACCGGCGTGACGAACCTACCGCTCCGGCCCCGGTGACCAGCGGCGGCCACGCGGCGAAACCACCCGTGCGACATATGTCCAGCCGCCCTCGAACACGCCCCACAGCTCTTCGGATAAAAGGCCCTCGGAGCCGCCGGGCCCGCTATACCGTGGAGTCATGACCGCACCGGACTGGGACCAGCAGATGCGGTCGCGGTTGGCCCGTGGCGAGGAGAGCGCCCTCGGCGAGCTCTACGACCAGCTCGCGCCGTTGGTGCACGGCCTGTCCTGGCGGATCCTGGGCGACGAGGCGGCCGCGGCACAGCTCACCCGCGAGGTCTTCGGCCATCTCTGGGAGCACCCGGAGGACTTCGACCCCGAGCTGCGCTCGCTGCGCTCCTGGGTCGGCGAACTCACCCGTCGGCACGCCGTGGAGCGGCTGCGCCGAGCCGACCTGGGCGAGGCCGAGATCGACGACCGGACCGCCGACGCCCAGGTGCAGTACGTGGTGGCCGCGTTGCCGCTGCCGCTGCGCGAGACCCTGGAGACCACCTGGCTGGACGGCCGGACCTACCAGGAGACCGCCCGGCGCCTGGGCATCAGCGAGCAGGCGACCAAGCAGCGCCTGCGCCTGGGCCTGCAGCTGCTGGCCTCGGCACTGGACTCCGGGTCATGATGGCGGGTCATGATGGCGGCAGCTGTGCGGCTGCGGCAGGGGCCGCGGCGATGACGGGAGTTCAGCTCGTGCGGACGGAGCAGGAACACGAGGTGCTGCGCGGCCTGCTCGGCGCCTGGGCGCTGCAGGCCTGCCTGCCCGAGGAGGGTGCCGAGCTGGAGCGGCACCTGGCCGACTGCCCGGACTGCGCCGAGGAGGGCGAACGGCTGCGCCGGGCCGCCGCCCGGCTGCGCGCCGACGACCCGCTGGACCAGCCGGACGGGCTGCGCCAGCAGGTGCTCGACTTCTGCCTGACCCGCCGCGCGGCCGACCGCCCGCTCGCCCCGTGGGCCGCCCCGTACGCGGCGGAGACCGCCAAGCTGGACGCGCTGCTGCGCGACCTGGGCCCGGCCGAGTGGCAGGAGGTGGCCGAACTGCCCTGGCACGGCGGGGTGCTCAGACGCCGCCCGGCCGAGGTGCTCTGCCATCTGGCCGCGGTGGACGGGCTGCTCGCCCAGGCGCTCGGCCTGCCCGATCCGGTGCCGGACGGTGCGCCGCGGGTGCCCGCGCAGGGCGGCGACCGCGCGGAGCCGGCCGATCCGTTCCGCGAACTGCTGGACCGCACCGATCGGCTGACCCGGGCCCAGGCCGGCGCCACCCCGGCGGCGGTGCGCGCGCTCTGGCGGGCGCAGACCCAGGCGGTGCTGCGCGAGATCGGCCCTGCCGCCGCCGAGGCGCTGGTGGACTACGGCTTCGCCCGGTTCGCGGTCCGCGACGCCTTCATCGACCGGGCCTTCGAGACCTGGATCCACGGCGATGACGTGGCCCGCGCGGTCGACTACCCGTACGCCGTCCCGGCCCCGCCGCACCTGCGGCAGATGGTCGACCTGGCCGCCCGGATGCTGCCCGGCGCCCTGGCCGGCCGGCGGCGGCACGCCTACACGGGCCCGGCCCCGAGCGCGGGCGCGGCCCGCACGCTGCGGCTGGTGATCGAGGGCCCGGCCAACGGCGAGTGGCTGATCCCGCTGGACGGCCCGCCGCCGACCGGCACCGTGCGGGCCGACGAAGCGACGGCCGACGAAGGGACGCGCGACGAAGCAATGCGCGACCCGGTCGCCGAACTGGTGATCGACGGCGTGGAATTCTGCCAACTCGCGGCCGCGCACCGGGACCCGGCGCACCTGCCGGTCGGCGAGTACGGCGACCGGGAGGCGATCCGCGAACTGCTGGCGGCGGTACCGCTGCTGTCGCGCCCCTGACCCTGGACAGGGCCTACGCGAAGACGACCGTCCGCGTCCCGTCCAGCAGCACCCGGTGCTCGCTGTGCCACTTCACCGCGCGGGCCAGCGCCTGGCACTCCACGTCCCGGCCGATGGCGACCAGTTGGTCCGGCGTCACGTCGTGCCGCACCCGGGCCACCTCCTGCTCGATGATCGGCCCCTCGTCCAGGTCGGCGGTCACGTAGTGGGCGGTCGCACCGATCAGCTTCACGCCCCGCACGTGCGCCTGGTGGTACGGCTTGGCGCCCTTGAAGCTCGGCAGGAAGGAGTGGTGGATGTTGATCACGCGGCCGGAGAGCGCCTTGCACAGGTCGTCCGAGAGCACCTGCATGTAGCGGGCCAGCACCACCAGCTCGACGCCCTCGGCCTCGACCAGGTCGAGCAGTTGCCGCTCGGCCTGCGCCTTGGTCTCCCGGGTGACCGGCAGGTGCACGAAGCGGACGCCGTAGGAGGCGGTCAGCTCCTCGAAGTCGGTGTGGTTGGAGACCACCGCGACGATCTCCACCGGCAGCGCGCCGATCGAGGTGCGGAACAGCAGGTCGTTCAGGCAGTGCCCGAACTTGCTGACCATCAGCACCACCCGCATCTTCGCCTCGGCCGGGTGGATCTCCCACTCCATCCCGAACGAGGCGCCGATCGCCACGAAGCTGGCCCGCAGGCCCTCCAGGCTCACCGGCTTCTCGGCCGCGAAGTGCACCCGCATGAAGAAGAGCCCGCTGTCGGGGTCCCGGTCGCCGAACTGCTGGCTGTCGATGATGTTGCAGCCGGTCATGAAGAGGTAGCTGGAGACCGCGTGGACGATCCCCTGCCGGTCCGGGCAGGAGATGGTCAGCACGTACTGGATCGGCTCGGTCGCGGTCTGCTGCTCCACCACTTGGTCCTTCGGGGTCGCCCGGCTGTGAGACCGCCCGGGACTCGGGGGGCGGTCCGAATCCGTCAAGGGTGGCACAGCCGGGTGCCGGTCAGCCGATCCGGGTGAGGATCCTCAGCACTTCGAGCGAACGAGGCGGCAGCTGCGGGTCCTCGCCGTCGTTGAGCGCCAGCAGTTCGTGCGCGGCCCAGGCCGCCGCGACCGCGTCCGGCCAGTCAGGATGCCCGAGATAGGCGGCCGCCGGGGCGTCCGCCCCGACCTCGTGCAGGATCCGCAGCACGCGCAGCACGGCGGCGTCCACCAGGGCCGCCTCGGCGGCGTCCCGCACGACGGTGCCCACGTACTTCTCGGCCGACCAGCGGTCCAGCCAGCTGTCCTCGACCAGGCGGTAGACGGCGTCGGTCACATCTCCGTAGCCCGGTCGACCGCCCGCCCAGTAGTCCTGCTGGAACGTGGGGTCGGCGAGCATGTGCAGGGCTGAGCGCAACCGGGCGCGCCAGCGCCACCAGGGCAGATCGTTGAGCGGCATGCCGCCCATGGTGCTCGAGCGGCGCCCCGGACGAGAAGGGTTTCGTGGAGAGCTGTTCGAAGATTCTGTGCTGACCGCCATGGGCAACGATCGTACGTTCCCGTCCGAACGGGATCTACACGCGTTCACAAATCGTGTTCATCTCACGTTTGCCGACTGTACGGATTTCCGCCCTCTGGCCGTGTGAACCCCCATCAAAGCTGTTGGCGTACCCGTCGACGGCAAGGGGAGAGCCACGATGACTCGAACACCTGGGCCGCGGCCCGGCCGGACCACGCGCGGTCGCGCGGTGGGGCTGGCCGCCACCGCGGCGCTGCTCCCCGCGCTGCTCGCCACCTCGGGCTGCGGCGGTTCGGCCGCCGCCGGCACCGACCAGGCCGAACTGACCGTGATGACCTGGGCACCGGCCAACACCGGGTCGACCGACCGGCCCGGGATGACCACGCTGGCCACCGCGATCGGCGACACCGTCAACGCCCAGGGCGGGGTGGCCGGGCACCGGCTCAAGGTGCTGACCTGCAACGAGCACAACACCGCCGACGGTGCCACCGCCTGCGCCGCCCAGGCCGTGGCGGCCGGCGCGGTCGCGGTGATCGGCTCCTACAGCCAGTACGGCGAAGCCTTCATGCCGCAGCTGTCGGCCAAGGGCATCCCGTACATCGGCGGCTACGGCCTCTCCAGCCCCGAGTTCACCAGCCCGATCTCCTACCCCGTGGCCGGCGGCACCCCCGCGCTGATCGCCGGCAGCGGGCGGCAGTTGGTCGCGGCCGGCTGCCGGACGGTGGCCCTGATCCGGCCCGACACCCCGGTCGGCGACACCCTGGTCGGCGCGCTGGCCGCCGCGCTGGCCCCGGACAACGTCAAGCTGACCGACGTCCCGGCCAGGGAGACCTCCTCCGACTTCACCGCCCAGGCCCAGCAGGCGATCGGCGCCGACCGGCCCGGCAACTGCGTCACCGCCGCGCTCAGCCCGGTCCCCACCGTCAACCTGCTGGACGCGCTGCGCCGCCAGCCGCGCCAGAACACCCGGCTCGCCTCGGTGATCGGCAGCTTCCAGCAGTCCGTGGTGGACTCCACCGGCGGCGACAGCGGCCCGCTGGCCGACGCCTACGCGACCGGCTGGTACCCGCCGGAGGTGTCCAAGGTCTGGGACCCGCTGCGCGCGGTGGTGAACGGCCGGGCCGCCGCCGGGCTGGCCAGCATCGACGTCTCCGACCCCGGGGTGGAGACCACCTGGGTCGCCTACCAGGTCTTCCTCCAGTCCGTGCAGCGGCTGGGCGACCAGCCGGTGACCGCGACGGCGCTGCGCGGCGAACTGGACGGCGGCACGCCGATCAACACCGGCGGCGCCACCCCGCCGCTCAGCTGGGGGCTGACCAGCATGCTCGCCAGCGCCGACACACCGCGGCTGGTGAACACCTCGGTCACCTTCCAGCAGGTGAAGAACGGACGGCTGGCCGAGCCGCAGCCGGGCTTCGTGGACGTGCGCTGGGTGCTGACCGGCGGCAAGCCGCCGGCCGGCCCCGGGACGCCCACACCGCTGCCGTCCTGACCTGACCCCGGCCTCGCACCCTGACGGCCTGACGGCCTGACACCCTGACGCCCTGGCGGCCCGGCCGGTCAGAGTGGCGGGGCCGCCGGGGCCGGGCCGAGCGTGGTGGTGCCCGGCGCGGCCTGGTGGCCCAGGCCGCTGCGGTAGACGTCCAGCGCGGCCTCCAGACGCCCGGTGCGGCGTAGCAGGTCGCCCAGCAGGCGGCACAGGTCGGCCAGGTCGGCCGTCGCGCCCGCGCCCTGCAGCAGTTCCAGCGCCGCCCGGTAGTGCGCCTCCGCCGCACCCGGCTCGCCGCGCTCCTCGGCGAGCCGGCCCAGCAGGCGGTGCGCGGCGCCGCCGTGCACCGCGCCGCGCCCCGGGTGCAGCGAGTCGAGCAGGTCGGCCAGCAGCGCCACCGCCTCGTCCGGCCGCCCTGCGCGGCGCAGCACGTCGGCCAGTTCGACGTCGATCTGCTGGAGGTAGAGGGTGGTCCGCCCCTGTACCAGCAGCTCGCGGGCGGTGCGCAGTTCGCGCTCGGCGGCGGCCAACTCGCCGTCCTGGGCCCGCAGGTAGCCGCGCATCCAGTGGCAGTGCGCGAGTTCGGTGCGGATCCGCAGCTGCTGGTAGAGCTCCTGGGCCTTGGCCAGCGAGGCCTCGGCCTCGGCCGCCCGGCCCTCGGCGAGCAGGGTGCGGGCCACGCCCCGGTGCAGCCGGGCCACCAGCGCCGGGTCGTCGACGCGCGGGGCCAGCGCCAGGGCGAGTTCGGCGGCCTGCGCGGCCCGGCGGTGGGCGCCCAGGTCCATGTACGGGGCGATCACCGCGGAGTAGAGCAGCAGCAGCGCCTGCGGGTCGGCCAGGCCGCCGGTGTTGAGCTGGTCGATCGCGCTCTCCAGCAGGTAGCACGAGTACCGCAGGTCGCCCGCGAGCAGGTGGGCCACCGCCCGGCCGCGCAGGGCCGGCACCCGCTGCGGCAGCGGGGCGTCCCGGAGCAGCTCCTCGACCGCCTGGAAGTGCTCGATGGCCTGGTCGAGTTCGCCGGTGTCCAGGGCGCAGTCGCCGCGGCCGAGCAGCGCCGCCGCGTGCTGCTCGGCCAGGCCGTGCCGCTCGGCCTCGGCGGCCAGCGCGGCGAAGCGGACGGCGGCCTCGGCCGGCTCGCCGGCGCAGAGCAGTTGGCGTGCCTCGGCCAGGCGCAGGCCGAGCTCGGCGGCCAGGTGCGGCGGGCGCCCGGTGACGAGCTGCTCGACGCTGACCCCGAGCCGGTCCGCGAGGTGGCGCAGCGCGGTCTCGGACGGGCGGACCTTGCCCGCCTCCAGGGTGGAGATGTACGCGGCGGTGTAGTCGGGCTCCGCCAGGGCGCGCTGGGTCAGGCCCCGCTCGGTGCGCAGCCGCAGCACCCGGGGGCCGATGCCGGCGCGGTCGGTCGGCTCGTCGTTCATGGTCGTCACGCTCGCACAGGGTATTGCGGGGCGGGTCTGGCGGCACTAGCTTAACCGCCAATGTAAGTGGATGTGTAAACACACTTACATCAAGGCTTAACAGCGCGCTCCCCCACTCGCCCGACCGGAACGGAACCCCCATGCGCATACGCCAGGCCCTCATCAGCGGTGCCACCACGCTCGCCGCCGCCCTCAGCCTGCTGGCCGCCGCCCCCACGGCCCAGGCCGCCGCCGCCCCCAGCCCCGCCCCGCTCGGTCCGCCGCTGGTCAGCGGCAGCGGCCCGGTCTGCTGGTTCGGCGCCTGCTACGACTACGTGTCCGGTCGCCAGGTCACCGACACCGCCGGGGCGACCGTGCGGATGCTCCAGGCCGCGCCCGCGATCAAGCCCGGGGACACCGACTCGCACTCGCTGCAGGAACTGGCGCTGCAGTCCGGCGACCAGAAGTCCACCGTGGAGATCGGCTGGACCGTGGACTTCGGGCTGAACGGCGACGTGCTGCCGCACCTGTTCGTCTACCACTGGGTGGACGGCGCGACCAGCTGCTACAACGGCTGCGGCTTCGTCCAGGTCTCCCGGACCGCCAAGGCGGGCATGGCGCTGCGGCCGGGCACACCCGCCCGGTTCAGCATCCAGAACGTGGGCGGCGACTGGTGGGTCTTCTACAACGAGAAGGCGGTCGGCTACTTCCCCGGCTCGCTCTGGAACGGGACCTACACCCGGGCGCAGATGGTCACCGCGTTCGGCGAGGTGGCGCACGCCAGTGGCAGCACCTGCGAGCAGATGGGCGACGGCCGCTTCCCCGCCTCGCACGGCTCGGGCTGGATCTCCGACTTCCACCTGCTCGGCGCCACCGACCGCGCCAAGCTCACGGTCACCGCGACCAGCCCGGCCCTGTACGCGGCGGGCCAGGTCACGCCGACCTCGTTCCACCTCGGCGGCCCGGGCACCGGCCCCTGCTGACGGCTACGAGCGCTACAGCTGCGCCGGGCTGAGCGAGGACAGCCCGGCCTGCTGGGCGATGGCGTTCCAGGTGCCGGAGGCCTGCCCCTTGGCGGTGGTGGCGGCGCCGCTGGCCTGGTCACCGCTCTGCAGGTTGGGGTCCTGGCCGACCTTGGTCGGGTCGCAGCTCTGGGCGAAGTCGCCCGCCCAGGCCGCGTACGCGTCGTCCGCGTTGGCCGAGGCCTGCCAGGCCTGGTTGAGCTGGTCGACCAGCTGCTGGCCGGTGGGCAGCTTGTCCACCTTGAGGGCGGCCAGGCTGGTCATCAGCTGCTTGCGCTGGGTCGAGGCCTGGGTCAGCGCGGTCTGGGCGGCGGCCGGGTTGTCGCACTTCTTGACCGCGCCGACCGCGCCGATCACCGCCTGCCGGCTGGCGTTGGCCGTGCCGAGCAGGCTGGACAGCGCCTGGGCCTGGGCCTGCGCCTGCGGGCTCAGCGCGCTGTTGCCGTTCGTGGCGCCGCTCGGGGTGCCGGTCGGGCTCTCGGTGCCCTTGGCCGCCGTGTGCTTGGCCTTCGGCTTGGTCGTGTCGGAACCGCCACCGCTGGCCAGCACGCCGACCAGGATGCCGCCGACCACGCAGGCGGCCACCACGCCGCCGACCACGGCCTTGCGGGAGAACCGGCCGCCCGGCTCGGCCGGACCGCCGCCGGCCCGGCCGAGCCGGGTGGTCTGCTCGTTGGGGGCCGGGTAGGCCGGGGTGTGCGGATACTGCGGGTTCTGCGCAGAGGTGGTGAAGTTCTGCTGCCCACCGAAGCTCTGCTGGTCGCCGTAGCCCTGCTGGCCACCGAACGACTGCTGCTGCCCGCCGAACGACTGCTGGCCACCGAAGCTCTGCCCCGCGGCCGGCTCGCTGGTCGGGTACGGCGGCAGGTACTGCGTCTCACCGGCCGGCTCGGGCGCCGGCTGGGCGCCGTACCCGGTCGGCTGCTCGCCCCAGGGCGCCCCGGGCGCGAGGTACTCGGGCTCGCCGGGGCGGGACTGCGGCCCGGCCTGCTGCGGCGGCTGCGGTTGCTGCTGCTGCGGCGGCACCGGCGGCTGCTGCGCCTGTGTGGGGGCGGCCGGCTCCGGGCGGAACAGATCGTCCAGATTGAAGTCACCGGAGTTGGGGTACGAGCGGCGCTGGCTCAACGCGAATCCTCACCTGTGCACGGCCATGAGCGCACCGGTACGGTCAGCGGCGGCCGGGCGGTCCGTCTGATGGCGAACCGCCCGCACTGTCTGTCCGGTGTGAGCACCCGGGCCTTCCTCGGTTCTGCCGCGCGCTCGGCTGACGGCGGACCACACTTCTACTGGAGTTCCATCGGAACGTCCCGCCCACGCTACCGGTTCACCGCTACGGGTGACCACGCGGGCGGGCGTTACCTTCGCGACTCCTGCCGCATTCGCCTCCCATCCGGTGCGGAGCCGTCAAAATTCACTCACGCCGCCTCCACTTCGGCCCGCTGCTGGAACTCGCGCACCACCCGGTGGTCCCGGTACGGCTCCAGCCGCCGCCGGAAGTCGTCCAGGTACTCCACGCCCCGGTTGGAGCGCAGCCCGTTCAGCAGCCGCATCGCCTGGGCCCCGGTCTCGCAGGCCCGTTCGATGTCGCGCTGCTGCAACTGCGCGGTGGCCAGCAGCACCAGGTCCACCGCACGGCGCCGCACCCGGGTGACCGGGTGCAGGTCGAGGGCGATCCTGGCCTGCCGCTCGGCCTGCTTGGACAGCTCCAGGTCCCGGTAGCAGTGCGCCAACTCGTCGGCCAGGTAGGCCTCGTCGAAGTGCGCGATCCAGTCCGGGTCGTCCTCGGGATTGCGCCGCTCCATCGCCGCGACCGCCTTGGCCGCCACCAACTCGCAGGAGCGGACGTCACCCAGCAGCGCGTGCCCGCGCGCCTCGGCCGCGTAGAACATCGCCATCGCGGTCGGGGTGGCCACCGCGCGGGCGCCCTCCTGTGCGGCCCGGGCGAGTTGGGCGATCTCCCGGGGGTTGCCCAGGGTGGCCGCCAGGTGGCTCATCGAAGCCGCCAGCACGTAGCCGCCGTAGCCGCGGTCGTCGGCGGCCTGGGCCAGGCGCAGCGCCTGGATGTAGTACCGCTGGGCCAGCCCGGGCTGCCCGGTGTCCACCGCCATGTAGCCGGCCAGCTCCGTCAACCGGGCCACCGCGGCGAACAACTGACGCCCGGTCTCCTCCCGGTAGCCGCCGCTGAGCAGCCCGGAGACCACGCTGTTCAGGTAGTGGACCACCACCGGGCGGACGTGCCCGCTGCCGAACCGGTGGTCCAGATCGACCAGCATCTCGGTGGTGGCCCGGATCGCCGAGACGTCCGCCGGGCCCACCCGCGGGCCGCCGGTGCGGGCGACCACCGGGTCCGGCGGGGTGATCAGCCAGTCCCGGCTGGGCTCGACCAGCGCGGAGGCCGCCACCGAGGCGCCGTTGAGGAAGTCGCGGCGGCTGACGTCGCTGCGCCAGAGCTCGCAGACCTGCTCCAGGGCACCGCTCAGGGTGGCGGCGAACTGCAGGCCGACCCCCGAGGTGAGGTTCTTGCCGTCGGCCATGCCGATCTCGTCCACGGTCACCCCGCGGCCGAGCTTGCGGCCCAGCGCCTCGGCGATCACCGCCGGTGCCTGGCCGCGCGGTTGCTGGCCGCGCAGCCAGCGGGCGACCGAGGTCTTGTCATACCGCAGATCGAGCCCGTGTTCGGCACCGCAGAGGTTGACCCGGCGGGCGAGACCCGCGTTGGAGCAGCTCGCCTCCTGGATCAGCGACTGCAGACGCTCGTTGGGCTGTCGTGCGACGAGTTGTCTCGCGGCCATGGGCTTCGCCTCCCCAGCGCCCCCGGGTTCTGGCCGGCGGGCGTCGACTCTGCTGCTCTGGTGCCGACGTGCCGGACGGGCTCCCCGAGGGGTGTCCGATGGCGCAGCCGACTACCCGGCCAGTGAAGGAACTTGAGGCCAGGTTAGCGATCAACGACACCATCGGGATACCCATGCGGACGACCGGATCAGCGTGCGCGCCCTGCTAAATGCTCCTGTGCGCCCCCGTTGCGCCCACCCGGTCGACGGGGGGCGAACGCCATGGCAACGCCGCCCCAACGCCTGCGGAGCGCCAGGTTCCGCGCCAGGGCGCGCCACCTCACCAGACGCATACGCCGCCCACCGCGGCGGCAGCCGGCCCCGCGCCGCCTCTCACCGGTTCGGGTGACATTGCCCGCTCCCGACGACCGACCCCGCGCCACCCCGTAACCCGCTCCACACGGGGCAGTTGTGCTGCATGTGGAAGAGACCCCAGGAGCCCCTGAACAGGGCAGTGACGGAAAGCCGATCTCCCCGCTCTTGATCGAGGCGGTCAGGTACGCGGAGGAGCGGCACTGGGAGATCGTGCCCGGCACCCGCCTGATCGAGGAGGACGGGCCGGCCCGCTGCTCGTGCGGCCTGCCGAACTGCCCGCTGCCGGGGGCGCATCCCACCACCCAGGACTGGCAGCGGCGGGCCAGCGCGGGCCCCGGCGTGGTGCGCCGCTGGTGGACGGAGCAGCCGCAGTCCTCGATCCTGCTGCCGACCGGGCGCTCCTTCGACGCGCTGGACGTCCCCGAGGTGGCCGGCTGCCTGGCGCTGGCCCGGATGGAGCGGTTGCAGCTGCAGCTCGGCCCGGTCGTCTCGGTGCCGGCCGTGGCCGGGCAGCGCGGACGCCGGCTGCTCTTCCTGGTGCTGCCCGGGGCGGTGGCCAAGCTGCCGGAGATGCTCCGCAAACTCGGCTGGGGGCCGGGGCGGCTGGATCTGGCGGTCCACGGCGAGGGCGACTGGATCGTCGCGCCGCCCTCCCGGATCGGGCCGTACAGCTTCGCGCAGTGGGCCAGGCCGCCGTCCGCGCTCAACCGCTGGCTGCCGGACGCCGGCGAGCTGATCAACCCGCTGGCCTACGCCTGCGGCCGGGACGCGCCGGCCGCCCGGGTGGTCCCGCCGCCCAAGGCGCGACCTCAGGCGGCGCCGGTGCGGTCGCGCTGACGCGACGTCAACCACCAGGGCGGGTCCGGACATCGGGCCCGCTCTCCGGCATGCCGCCTACCCGGTGATCAACGGGCCAAGCCGCTCGGACGAGTGACAGGGCCACGGGATTGGCACCGGCCACCCCGGGGATGAATGAGGCAGGCACCGAGAGCACAAACCACAACGAAAGGGACAGCTGGCAGAGAGACACCGGGACCGGGGGCACAGGAACCGGGGGAGCCGGAGGGGACGCCGGGACGGGGAAGCCGGGCGTGGCACGGAGGGGATCGGGGGGGATCAGGGGGATCAGGGTGGGGACCGCGCAGGGCCCGGCACGTGGGGACGTGCCGGGCCCTGCGTCACACGTACGCTGCCGCCGCGAGTCCGGTCAGACGAGTCCGGTCAGACGTGCGCGACGAAGACGTGCGCCGCGATCTCCTTGCCGAGCTCGGCGGCGTCCACACCGCTGCCGACCAGCACGCCCCCGACGGTCGACGAGACCTGGATGGTCGCGCCGGGGCGGACCCCGGCCCGGCGCAGGGTGCGCATCATGTCCTCGTCGGTCTGGATCGGCTCGCCGATCCGTCTGACCACCACGCTGGCGCCCTCGCCCACCGGGCGCAGCGCGTCGAGCGTGACCAGGGCCGCGTCGAAGCCCTCGCCCTCGGCCTTGGTGTCGCCCAGCTCGTCCAGCCCGGGGATCGGGTTGCCGTAGGGCGACTGGGTCGGGTGGCCGAGCATGGTGAGCACCTTGCGCTCGACCGTCTCGCTCATCACGTGCTCCCAGCGGCAGGCCTCCTCGTGCACCTGCTCCCACTCCAGGCCGATCACGTCGACCAGCAGGCACTCGGCGATCCGGTGCTTGCGCATCACCCGCACCGCCAGCCGGCGCCCCTCCTCGGTGAGCTCCAGGTGACGGTCGCCGGCCACCCGCAGCAGGCCGTCACGCTCCATCCGGCCGACCGTCTGGCTGACCGTGGGTCCACTCTGCTCCAACCGCTCGGCGATCCGGGCACGCATCGGAATGATGCCCTCTTCCTCCAGCTCCAGAATGGTGCGGAGGTACATCTCAGTCGTATCGATAAGCCCAGACATCGCCGCCGGCTCCGTTCCTCGGTGTCCTCACCGCCAATTCTGACGTACCGAGGTGACAACCGAGCGCCCCCCGGAGGGCTTCCCGTCCGGTTTCGTCCCTGTTGACAGCGGACCACCACAGGGCCCACCGTGCTCGCCGTAGCTTTCTCCACTGGCGGTTAGGGAAGATCTCTCATGGATGACCTGGTCGGGCAGTACTTCGAGGCCGCTGTGAACCACCTCCAGCGGGTCCGCGCCGAGGAGGGCGAGGCGATCGGCCGGGCCGCCGAACTGCTCGCCGACGCGGTCACCGAGGGCCGGCGGATCTTCGCCTTCGGCGCCGGGCACTCCTCGCTGGCCGCCCAGGACGTGGTCTACCGGGCCGGCGGCCTGGTCCCCTTCAACCTGCTGAACGTGCCGGGGATGGCCGGGGTCACCGTGCTGCCGGCGCCGCTGGGCAGCGCGCTGGAGCGGGTCTCCGGGCTGGCCACCACGACCCTGGACCTGACCCCCGCCACCATCGGCGACCTGCTCTTCGTCATCTCGCTCTCCGGCCGCCAGGTGATGCCGGTGGAGCTGGCCGCGCACGCCCGGGCCCGCGGCCTGCGCGTGGTCGGGGTGACCTCGCTGGCCTATCCGGGCCAGGTCACCGCCAAGCACCCGTCCGGGACCTTCCTGAAGGACCACTGCGACGTGGTCCTGGACAGCAAGATCGCGGTGGGTGACGGCGAGCTGACCCACCCGGGCGCCGACACCGCCTTCGGCCCGGTCTCCACCATCGTGACCAGCGCGCTGATGCAGGCCGTGGTGGTCGGCGCGGTGGGCCTGCTGGCCGAGCGCGCGGTGAACGGTGAGGGCGGCACGCCGCCGCTGTTCCGCTCCGGCAACGTGGACGGCGGCACCGACTGGAACGCCAAGCTGATGGCCGAGCAGGCCGACCGGATCTTCTACAACTTCTGACCGGACTTCCGGCCGGCCCGTCCCGCCGGGCCAGAACGGCGCGTACCAGACCTGTGCGCGACGTGCGGCACCGCTCATACTGGCCCGGGCGAAGGCGTACCCGGGCTCCGCCGTGGGCAGTACGTCAGCGTCCAGCGGGACACCACGCACGTACGGGGGGCGGACTCGATGGCAGCCGGTGCGGGATCCACGGGCCCGGTCCGCGAGGCCGACCTGATGCCGGAGCTGTTCCGGCTCGCCGACTCCGCCTCGCTGCGCCACCAGCAGCGCTCGGTCCAGCTGGTCCGCTGGGAACTGCTGCTGCTCACGGCCGCCGCCGCGGTCGGCTCGGTCGGCGCCCGCCCGTTCGCCTGGGCGGCGGCGCTGGCCTACCTGGGCACCGCCGGCCTGGCGGCCGGGGTCAGCCGGCGCAATCCGCAGGGCCGCTGGTACGACGGCCGGGCGGCCGCCGAGTCGGTCAAGACGCTGGCCTGGAAGTACGCGGTCCGGGCCGACGCCTATCAGCCACCGCCGACCACGCTGCCGGACGCCGAGGGCCTCTACCACCTGCAGCTGCGCGGCATCCTGCGCGGCTTCCGGCACAGCGCGGTGCTGCCGGGCGACGCCGAGCGGCGTGCGGAGGTGACGGTGGCGATGCGCAGCCTGCGCGAACAGCCGCTGGCCGTGCGCCGCGAGGTCTACCTGCGCGAGCGGGTACAGGCCCAGCACCGCTGGTACCGGGCCAAGGCCGCCTACTGCGACCGGGCCGGACGGCTGACCGAACAGCTCGGCATCGCGCTGCCGGCCATGGGCCTGCTGCTGGCGGTGCTGCGCGCCACCGGCTGGTCCCACTACGACGCACCGGGCGCCGTCTCGGCGGTGGCCGTCTCGGTGATCGCCTGGGCCCAGCTGCGCCAGTACCGGCCGCTGGCCGCCGCCTACCGGCTGGCGGCCGACGAACTGCGGATCATCCAGGACCAGTTGACCCAGCTGGACCCGGCCGCCGAGGACTCGGAGGAGCTCTGGGCCAGACTCGCGCGGGACGCCGAGGACGCCGTCTCCCGCGAACACACCACCTGGCAGGCCCGCCGCGAGGTCCGCGGCCCGAGCCTGTGAGGCCCGTCCCCGTCCCCTGAACACTGGAGGTCCCCGGCGTGCAGCCCCGACTGGTGAAGACCGCCGACCACCGCAGGCTGGCGGTGCAGACCTTCGGTGATCCCGAAGGCCGCCCGGTCTTCCTGATGCACGGCACACCCGGCAGCCGACTCGGGCCGATTCCGCGCAGCACCGTGCTCTACAACCTCGGCGTGCACCTGATCTCCTTCGACCGCCCCGGCTACGGCGGCTCGGACCGCCTGATCGGCCGTCAGGTCGCTGCGGCGGCAGTGGACGTGCAGACCATCGCCGACGAGCTGGGACTGGACCGGTTCGCCGTGGTCGGCCGCTCCGGCGGCGGCCCGCACGCGCTGGCCTGCGGCGCGCTGCTGGCGGAGCGGGTGCACCGGGTGGCCGCGCTGGTCAGCCTGGCCCCCTGGAACGCCGAGGGCCTGGACTGGTACGGCGGGATGGCGCCCTCCAACGACCGCGACTACCGGGCCGCCGAGCGCGACCACCAGCGGATCGCCGCCACCATGGCGCAGCGGGCCCGCCGGATCCGGGACGACCCGAACACCCTGCTGGCCGGCCTGCGCAGCGAACTGTCCGGCACCGACCGGGCGGTGGTCTCGGACGCCGGGATCCGCCGGCTGCTGCTGAGCAACTACCGGGAGGCGTTCCGGCAGAACGCCGACGGCTGGATCGACGACGTGCGCGCCTTCACCACCGACTGGGGGTTCAAGGCACAGGACGTCACGGCGCCGACCTGGCTCTGGCACGGCGCCGACGACATGTTCTCCCCGGTCGACCACTCCCGCTGGCTGGCCGCGCACATCCCGGACGCCACGTTCTTCCTGGAGCCGGGCGCGGCCCACCTGGGCTCGCTGCGGGTGATGACCGCCGCCCTGAAGTGGGCGGCGGCCGACGCGACCGCCTGACCGTCAGACCGGCTGGGGCTCCAGGTCGCGGTTGATCCGCTTCCACCCCCTGGCCGAGACGGTGTTGGGGTGCTCCTCCCCCAGCTGCCGGATGAATTCGGCCACCGCGCGCGAGCGCAGTTCGGCGGCCTGGTTCACCTTGCCCTGGGCCCGCAGCGTGACCGCGAGGTTGGCCTGACAGGCCACCGCGTCCGGGTGGCGCGGCTCGTAGCGGTCGCACAGCGACCGGTAGGCGGTCTGCTCCAGCGCCTCGGCCTCGACCAGCCGGCCCGAGTCGCCGTAGACGTTGGCCAGGTTGATCATCGCGTTCAGGGTGTACGGGTGCTCGGGGCCCAGCACCCGGCTGAGCGTCTCCACGGTGACCGCGCCCAGCTCCGCGGCCTCCTCCAGACCGCCGCTGCCGCGCAGGTAGATCACCAGGTTGTTGGCGCAGGCCAGGGTGAACGGGTGCTCGGGGCCGAAGAGCTGCTGATGGCCGACGAAGACCTGGCGGGCCAGGTCGCGGGCCGCGTCCTTGTCGCCGCCGGCGCTGTAGTCGGCGGCCAGGTTGAGCGCGCAGGCCAGCGTGTCGGGCGCGTTCTCGCCGTACCGCTCCAGGTAGCGCTCGTAGGTCTCCTTGGTGAGCCGGCGGGCCTCGGCCTGCCGGCCCGCCTTGCGCAGCGAGACCGCCAGCGACTTGGCGTTGCGCAGGATCTCCGGGACGTCGATGTCCAGCACCTCGGCGTAGGCCTCGACGACCTCCTGGTGGACCGTCACGGACCCTTGGTAGTCGCCCTGTTCCCGCAGGTCGCGGGCGAGCATGGACTTGCTGGAGAGGGTGTAGGGGTGCTTGGGGCCGAGCACCAGGGTGCGCCGGTCCAGCGTGTCCTGGTCCAGTTCCTGGGCCGCCTTGCTGTCGCCGACCAGGCGCAGGTCGATGGCCAGGTTGTTGGCGATCGACAGGGTGCGCGGGTTGTCCTCGCCGAACTGCTCGCGGAACCGGTCCAGGGTCTGCCGGTCCAGTTCGAGCGCCTCGGCGAACTCGCCCAGCGCCCGGTGGTCGGCGCTCAGCGAGCCGGCCGTCATCAGGGTGTACGGGTGGTGCTCGCCGAGCACCTGGCGCTGGCTGCGCAGGGTGGCCTCGTCCAGCGCCATGGCCTCCGCGTACTGGCCCTGCGAGCGCATCACGTTGGCCAGCTGGAAGCGCAGCAGCAGGGTCTGCCGGTCGTCCTGGCCGAGCTTGGCGGTCCAGGCGTCGTCCAGCAGGTGGCCCATCCGGCGGGCCTGGGCGAACTCGCCGCGCTTCCACAGGTAGCGGACCCGGTCGATCATCAGCTGCCGGGTGTCGGACTCGTCGCAGTCGTGCGCCCGGGACGGCGACAGGTGTGGCCAGATCTCCTCGAAGGCCGGCCAGTTCGCCGGGTCGTCGGTGTCGCCGACGACCGGGCGGGCGCCGATCAGGATCCGGTGCACCTCGTGCACGGTGTCGGTCTGCTCCTCCAGGGTCATCTCCGAGCGGATCACCTCCTGGACCAGCCGGTGCACCTGGATGCTGTTGGCCCCCGCGTCCACCTTGGCCAGCGCGTACCGGCCGATCGCCTGGATCACCCGCCCGAGCAGGAACTTGTCGCTCAGCCCCGGGTCGAAGGGGACCAGCGCGCGGATCATCTGGTCGCTGTAGAAGAGGTTCATCGAGATCGGCTCGGGCGCGAAGTAGGCGCACAGCTGCAGCATCCGGGCGGCGGCCGGTGACTGCTCGCGCAGCCGGGCGATGGAGACCCGCCAGGTGGCGCCGACCGTCATCGGGTAGTCCACCGGGCGACCGAGCTCCAGCACCCGGGCCGCCTCGGTGCGCAGCGCCTGGATGTACTCGGCGACCGGCGTGCCGGTGGCCTTCAGCCAGGCGCCGGCCACCTCGACGGCCAGCGGCAGGTCGCCGACCGCCTCGGCCACCGCGTCCGCGTCCGCCCGGTTGAGCGCGCCGGCGGTGCGCCGGGTCAGGTGGTCGATGCTCTCGCCGCGGGTGAAGACGTCCATGGTCAGCGCCTCGGCGTGGGTGGCCCAGGCCTGGTTGCGCGAGGTGACCAGGATGTGGCCGTTGCCGCCGGGGAAGTACCGGCGGATCTCGCCCGGCTCGTCCGCGTTGTCGAAGATCAGCAGCCAGCGCTTGACCCGCTCACCGCGGCGCAGCGCCTCCAGCGCGATCTCGGTGGCGAGCGCCACCGGCTCGTTGGTGGCCCGGCCCATCTTGCGCGCGAGCTCGGCCAGCTGGCCCTGGATCTCGTCCTCCTGCTCGGCCGAGACCCACCAGACCAGGTCGTAGTCGGCCATGAACCGGTGCGCGTACTCCAGCGCCACCTGTGTCTTGCCCACGCCGCCGAGCCCGTAGAGGGTCTGCGGCACCGGCAGCACCGCCGTCGCCCCGCCGCCGAGCTGGTTGCGCAGCCGCTCCAGCACCTCGGCGCGCCCGGTGAAGTAGCTGTTGCGCGGCGGCACGTTCCAGATCTCCGGCTGGGTGCCGGGGAACCGGGGCCCGCTCGCGGTGTCCACGGCCGGCGCCTCCTCCCGGCCCAGCGCCTTGATCAGCGCCACCAGCGCCTGCGGCTCCTTGAGGTTGACCAGGTCCACCGGGTTGCGGCTGCTGAACGGGGCGGCCAGCGGGGTGGCGCCGACCCGGACCGGGATCAGCTGGCGCCGGGTGCCGGACGGGTCCGAGCCGACCACCGACTCCCAGAGCGCGCGGGCCTGCGGGGCGCGCAGGTAGGCCGGGGAGAGCACCGCGACCGTGCGGTAGGCCGCGTCCACCGAGCGCTCGGTCTCGGCCCGCGCGTCCGCCCCGGCGCCCACGTCCCTGGGCAACACCCGGAAGCCGGCCGCGGTCAGCACGTACTCGATCCAGTCGGCCCACATCCGGTCCTCGGGCACGTAGCTGAGGTAGATGTCGGCCGGCACGGTGGGACGGCGGCGGGTGAAGGCCTCGATGTAGCGCAGCCGCACCTCCTCGTCCATCGGCGGCAGCGCGTTCACCCGGCCCTCGGTGATCGTGTCGGCGAGCCGCTCGCAGGCCGACAGCATGCTGGTCGGGGTCCCCACCTGGTCGCCGAAGGTGGCCAGGATCTCCTCGTAGGCGTAGAACGGCCGGTACGGGATCTCCACCGAGCCCCAGTAGTGGACCAGTTGCTCGCCGGACAGGCCCGAGGGCAGCCCGTCGAAGCGGATCCGGGCCAGCGCCCGCCCGGCGTCCGCCTTGTCCTTCTCGAAGTCGTCGATCCGCATCGGGACCGGCAGGATCCGGATCCCGCGGTCCCGGTAGCGGTCCGCGATGTGCTGGGCGATCCGGGAGGCGCCGTCGATGCTCTGGTCGCTCAGGGTGAAGCAGACCACCAGGTCGTCGGGCATCTGCACGGTGCAGATCTCGGCGGTGTCGGAGAGCCCGGTGCGGCTGTCGATCAGCACGTAGTCGTAGCGCTTGCGCATGTCCGCGCGCAGCGCGTCGAAGAACTGCCCGCCGTCGAAGCGCTCGTAGAACAGGTCCCAGTCCAGGCTGCCGAGGGTGCCGGAGTAGTCCCGGTCCTGCCGCCCCGCCGCCAGGAAGTCGATGCTGCCGCCGGCCGGGAAGCCGCCCCAGGAGAGCGGCACCGCGTGCCCGGCCACCTTGGCGAAGTCCAGGTGCCAGCCGGGGTGGTGGCCGATCTCGCGCAGCTCCCGCTGGTAGCGCTCGGGCTCGAGGAGCGCGTCGGCGTGCAGCTCGGTCTCCCGCAGCGCCTCCTCGCGGTAGTCGTTGATCAGCGTCATCACGCCCGGCGCGTCGGCGAGTTCGGCCGCGTCCAGGAACGGGTGGAAGAACTTGGCCAGCCCGGGGGCCTCCAGGTCCCAGTCCACGGTGAGCACCCGGAAGCCGTTGGCGGCCAGGATCCAGGCGGTGTTGGCCAGCGCCATGGTGCGCCCGGTGCCGCCCTTGTAGGAGTAGAACGTGATGATCCGCCCCTGGCGGTCCTCCTCGATGCCGGGGCGGCCCGCGGCGGGTCCGGGGGTGGTCAGCGGCGAGGCCGAACCGCGCCCACCCAGCCGGAGGTTGCGAGTCCGGTCAGACGTCATGATCTCCTCCTTCGTTCTGGTCGTCCTCGGTGGTGCGCGGTTCGAAATAGGCGGTGCGCGGGTCGGGCTCGTGATGGCGGCCGGTGGGCGGCCGCGGGTCCTCGAAGGCGCCGGCCAGCCGCGGCCGGCTCTCGCCGGTGCCGGGTGGCCTGGGCAGCGCCCGTTCCTTGAAGGCCTTCTGCGCGCGGACCGCGGCGTGCTGGAAGGCCAGGCCGAAGTCCGGTGCGGTGGGCACCCCTTCGGGATCGCCGGCATCGCCGGCGGTGGGACGGAAGGACGGCCGGGCGCTGACGGCCCGGCCGAGCACCTGGTTGGTCAGCGTGATCAGTTCGGCGGAGCGCGCCACGCACTGCGGGTCGTCCCGGTTCCACGGCTCCACCACGGCCACCCAGGCCGGGTTGCGCCGGGCGAACTCCCGGACCAGCTCCCGCCGTCGCGGATCCTGCAGCACCCAGCGGTCCAGCAGCACCACGCCCGGGCCCTGCGGCCGCTCCAGCTCCATCAGCCGACCGGCCGCCAGGTCGAACTCGTGCACCGTCGGGTTGAGGTCGCACTGCCGGGCCAGCTGCATCGCCTTCTCGGCCAGCGCCGTCTCGGCGCCGCGCAGATAGGGGTTCCAGTCGGTGCGCCCGGCGCCGTAGTAGCCGCGATCGCGGTGCGCGGGCACCTCGGAGTCCCTGAACGCCAGCACCGCGATGGTGAGTTCGTCGGCGGCCGAACGCCCCGGGAAGGCCGAGGGGTTGGTGGTGAAGTCGACCGGTTCGACCACCGGGACCACGGTCTCCAGCGCCACCTCGACGATCCGCCGGGCGAGCTTGTACACCACCTTCTCGTACAGCCCCTGGTGGTGGCGCTGGGCCATCAGCGCGTACAGCCCGTCCTCGGCGTAGGCGCGCGGAAAGCTGGGATGGTTGTACTGCACGGCGTGCGCCACCGGCGGCAGCGCGCCGTCCTGCATGCCCACCCAGAGCACCGGCACGATCGCGCTGTTCTGCTCCGCTCCGCCGGGCGCGTTGGCCGTGCGCTGGGCGAAGGTGTACCACTCCTGGCCGCACGGCGTGCTGCGGAACAGCCGCGGATGGTAGAGCGGCACGAAGACCCGGCAGGTGGCCAGCGCTTCGGAGATCTTGGCGGCCCAGTTGTCGCCCTGGTGCATGGTCTCGTCCATGAAGCCCACCGGATCGGCGGTGGGCAGCGGGGTCAGCTGCAGCACGGCCTCGCAGAGGTCCTCGTAGAACTGGCTGACCCGGGCGTTGGGATTGCGCGTGCCGACCGGCGGCATGTGCGCGTAGCTGAGGAAGAAGTGTGGCTTCGCCGAGGCCTTCCGCCCGCCTTCAGCGTCGTTCACGCAGCCTCCCCCGCGCCGACCGCCAGTTCCCCGCAGGGACCTCCAGTGTAGGAAGACCGGCCTCCCCGGGGAATACCGCGATCGCCCCACCCCCTGATCATGCGTCAGGGCGCGGTCAACTGTCAGGCCTTTGCGCCGATCTCCCCACCGGTTCCAGCCGCCTCACGGCCGGTCAGCTCGTCCAGCAACCACTCGCGGGCCTCGTCCACCGCGGGCCGCACCGGCATCAGCAGGGCCGCGGTGCCACCCACCGGCCCCGTCCTGGCCCGATCCAACCGGCGCCGGATCCGGGCCAGCATCCGGGGAAAGTGCCGGTCGTCCAGGTCCACCCCCTCGAACCGCTCCCAGCGCGCCGTGCCGTCCGGCCCCTTGACCATGCACCCGTACCGCTTGCGCGGCGGGCTGGGCACCCGGTACTCGGCCAGGTGGAAGGCGGTGCAGGAGGTCAGCGGCGCGCCGAGCATCAGCACCCACGCGCCGGTCCGGTAGAGCTGCCCGACCGGGGACTCCTCGCCGAGGTGGCAGTCGTACGGGTGCTCGGCGACCAGGTGCCCGGCCAGCGGGCCGAGCGCGGCGAACGAGGTCTGCGGGTGCGCGCTGCGCAGCGCGCGGCCGGCGGCGCGTAGCTCCTCGGAGAGCCGGCCCACGGTCGGCGAGCACGGGGTGGTCAGCCGGTCGAACGGAGGCATCGCGGCCAGGTAGGCGGCCCGCTGGACGGGCGAGAGGCCGGCGGTGGCCTCGACGTGCAGTCGCGAGGTCACCGAGTTCTCCGGCGTCGCGGTGTAGGCCACCAGCGTGCCCTCGGGCCCGAGCGCGGCGCGCAGCGCGGCCAGCACCCCCGCCGAACCCCCCGCCACCGGGCCGAGCGAGCGCAGCGCGGCGTGCACCAGCAGCACGCCGGTGTCGGGGCCGACGCCCAGGCCGCGGAGCTGGGCGGTCAGCTGGTCGACCGTCAGCACCTCAGGTACTCGCCACCGGAGCGGTGGTCCACGCCCCCTGCCGGGCGGGGGCCGCCACCTCGGTCTCGGCCTCGGCCTCGGCCTCGCTCTCGGCCTCGAGCGGCGCGGCCGGCCAGGGCGCCACGGTGGCCCGCATGCCGGCCGCGAACCGCTCGCCGAGCGCGGTCAGCGAGCCCGAGTCGAGCAGCGTGTCGATCGCCCGGTCGGTGTGCCCGCGCCAGAGCGCCAGCTGGCCGCGCGCGAACTCGGCCGCCTCGCCGCCCACCCCGTCGTAGGCGGCCACCCGGGTACCCCAGAAGTCGGTCACCGCCAGGTGCGCGTACGTCCCCTGCAACAGGCCCTCCAGCGGGCGCGGGTCCGCGCGCCACGGGGCGTGGTAGCGGCGCTGGTCCGCCGGGTCGTACAGGTCGTGGAAGTCCAGTACCGCGCCCAGCTTGACGTGCTGGAACTCGTGCGCGATCAGCAGCGCCAGGATCGGCGCGGTGGCGGGCCGGGCGATCCCGACCGCGCCGAAGGCCTGCCGGGCCGCCGCGCTGACCTGCTGCCCGGCCGGCCCGGGGCGCAGCGGGGTGATGGTGGTCAGCCCGGCGGCGATCCCGACCGCGTACCCCGGCAGATCACGCAGCGTCAGTTCCCAGGCCTCGCGCAGCGCGCCGGTCCAGCCGGCCAGCGCCTCCTCGGTGAGCCGCTGCTCGACCGGCCACTGGTGGCTGTCCCGCTGCGGATCGGTGTCCTCCAGGGCCACCGACCAGCCGCCCGCGAGGCTCAACCGGCGCACCGGCAGCCAGCGCTCGCCGCCCGGCTGGTCGAACCCGATCAGTTGCTCGGCGCCGCCCGGCGCGCGCACCGCGAAACCGTCCGCACCGGCGCGCACCACCGCCTGCCCCGCGCCGCCGACCAGCACCCGGCCGAGCGTGGGCAACTGCACCGCGCCGCCGCGCACCGGCACCGGCACCGGCAGTTCAGCGGCGTACCCGGCCCGGATCAGCGCGGCGGCGGCGATCTCCGCCAGCCCGCCGAGGTCGGCCCGCGGACCGTCCTGCTCGGTCCGCAGGCAGCGCACCGCCCAGGCCCGGACGTACGGGTGGGCGAGTACCGCGTCCACCGCGTGCGGCGCCTGGTCGTCCAGCTCGGTGAGCAGCTGCCAGGCTTCCCCGGCCGCCGGTCCGACGGCCGCCAGCAGCCGGCGGGTCAGGTCCAACTGCCCGGCGGCGAGCGTGGCCAGGGTGGCGGCGTCCCCGTGGCCGCGGGCCAGCTGGTCGAGTTGACCATCCGTCAGTCGCGCCGGGACGGGCGCGGGCGCCGCAGCGGGGACCGCGGTGGCGATCCGGTCCCGGATGGTGGTGATCAGCCGCATGAGGTCTCCGCAGAAGACGGACGGGTTGTCGAAGCCGGCGCCGGTGCGCCACCGGTGCGCGTACAGCCCGCCGCCGCAGCTGCGGACCACCGGGCAGGCCCGGCACGCCTCGCTCAGCCCGGCCAGACCGGACTGACGAGCCATCATCCCCGGATGGCGGGCGACCTCGTCCAGCGTGTTCGCGAAAATGTCGAAACCGGTCGCCGGTGCGCCGTCATAGGCCGTCTTGAGGCTGTCGGCCTGCTCGAAAGTGCCATCGGTCTCGATCACCACCAGATCCGCCGGGTCCAGACCGAGCGACTCGGTGAGGCTGGAACCGCCGCGCAGGGTCCGGTGGATCGACTCGAAGGTGCGCACCGGCACCGGGCGGCCCAGCTGGAGCCAACGCTGATGGATGGTCAGCAGCCAGTCGGCGTAGGGGTGCTCGCCCAGCGTGGCGGGACGGTTCGGCGGCACGTCCCACGTCGCGTGCGGAAGCAGGAAGTCGATCCGGGGCGGCGCCAGTTCGAGCAGCGCGTCCAGCACCTCGAGCGGGTCGTTCGCCACGTCGATGGTGCAGAGCAGCCCGGCGTACAGCTGCCGGAACTCCGGTGTGCGCAGCAGCTCGACGGCCGCCAGCACCTGCGGATGGCTGCTGCGCCCGTCGGCGAACCGCCGGTGCCGGTCGTTGGCGGCCCGGTCGCCGTCCAGCGAGATGCCCACCTTGATCCCGAGCTCCGCGAACAACTCGCAGAAGGCCCGGTCCAGTCGCACCCCGTTGGTGTGGATCCGCAGGTCGAGCAGGCAGTCGGCGGGCAGCGCGGCCCGCAGGCTCTCGGCCGCCCGCCGCAGCAGCGCGGGGCCGGCCAGCAGCGGCTCCCCGCCGTGCAGCACCACGTGCACGGCGGGCAGCCGGTGGGCGAGCGCGTGCTCGCCGATCCGCCGCGCCGCCTGGTCGAGCACCCGCTCGCTGACGGCCCGGGGGCGGCCGCGCCAGCTGGTGTCCGCGTGTTCGTAGACGTAGCAGTGGTCGCAGGCCAGGTCACAGCGGCTGTGCACCTTGATCACGAACTGCGAGAAGGGCACCAGTGGCTGGGTCATGTCCGCCGCCCGCGGCTTGAGGAACGTCTTGAGGAGCGCGTGGAGTCCGCTGCTGTTCCGCTGCTAGATCGAGGAGTTGAAGGCGGCCACCGCGATCTGGCTCGAATCCGCCCCCGGCAGCGCCCGATAGAGGGCCGCGGTGAGCTCATCGACCCCCAGGGTGGCCAGTTCGTCCAGCGACACGCGGGCACCGGCCGGCAGGTCGGCGTGCTCGGCAAGGGCGGGAGCCAGAGTCGTCGTAGTCATGTCGCGTGGTCCTCTTCGGGGAGCCGCGGTTCAACTGCCGCGGGTGTGGGTAAAAAGTAGCCCCTTGTGGAGTCCATAGCAGGCCAATCGGCACAAGTGGCGTGCGTTGTCCGAGGTCGGGCCGCCGACTACACCGCCCCCGAGCTGCGACGACCTGCTGACTTGCCGTTCGGACTGGTCCGGGCGGCGGAGAAATACCACCCGGGCGGGCTACATCGTTTCGCGTATCGGGGTGCCGTCCGAGCGCAACCGCCGTCTACTCGTGCCTCACGGGCAGAGTCGCCGCACCGCCCACCCGTCCCCGTCCGCCGCGTACACCAGCCGGTCGTGCAGCCGGTTCGGCCGCCCCTGCCAGAACTCCACCGTCTCCGGGACCACTCGGAACCCGCCCCAGAACGGCGGCACCGGCACGCCCTCCCCCTCGGGGTAGCGGGAGGCGAGCTCGGCGTAGCGCCGCTCCAGCACCTCGCGGGAGGCGACCGGGCTGGACTGCTCGCTGGCCCAGGCGCCCAGCTGCGAGCCGTGCGGGCGGGTGCGGAAGTACGCGGCGGTCTCGTCCCGGCCGGTCCGCTCCACGCTGCCGCTGACGATCACCTGACGCTGGATCGGATGCCAGGGGAAGAGCAGCGCGGCGTGCGGATTGGCCGTCAGCTCGGTGCCCTTGCGCGAGCCGTAGTTGGTGAAGAAGACGAATCCGCGCTCGTCGAACCCCTTGAGCAGCACGGTCCGGGCGCTGGGGCGGCCCGCGGCGTCGGCGGTGGAGAGAACCATGGCGTTCGCCTCGGCGATCCCGGCCCGCTCGGCCTGCGCGAACCAGCGGCTGAACTGGGTCACCGGATCGGGAGCCAGCTCGTGCTCGGACAGACCCGCCTCGGCGTACTGGCGGCGCATCCGGGCGAGGTCGGGGGCGGAATGGTGGTGCGCGGCCTGGGCGCTTTCCGGAGTCTGCACGCCAACATCATCCCGTACGACAAGCAGCGGACCACGCTCCACCTATGGAATCTCGACATCAAGAGATATGGTGTCTCGCCAACGCTTCGCCCCCTACGGTCCGGACCGATGTCCGAAACGCGCCGGTTCGCACCGGAAGATCCCCGGTGTCCACCGTGTCGGATGTGAGGTCGAGCGGCCCTTTGGGCAACATCACCGCAGTGGTGTATGGCGCAATGCACCCAGTGCCTGCCACTCTGGCACCGAGTGCCAAACACCAAAACGGTCACTGGCCACGTCGCCCCACCCAGGCGGCCGGCCCGTCACGTCACTGAGGAGCCGCGTGATGTCCGATTTCGTACCCGGGCTTGAGGGAGTCATCGCTTTCGAGAGCGAGATCGCCGAGCCGGACCGCGAGGGCGGTGCGCTGCGCTACCGCGGCGTGGACATCGACGAGCTGGTCGGGCATGTCTCGTTCGGCAACGTCTGGGGTCTGCTGGTCGACGGCAAGTTCAACCCCGGCCTGCCGTCCGCCGAGCCCTTCCCGATCCCGGTGCACTCCGGCGACATCCGGGTCGACGTGCAGTCCGCGCTCGCCATGCTCGCCCCGGTCTGGGGCCTGAAGCCGCTGCTCGACATCTCCGCCGAGCAGGCCCGCGACGACCTCGCCCGCGCGGCGGTCATGGCGCTCTCCTACGTCGCGCAGTCCGCGCGCGGCCAGGGCCTGCCGATGGTCCCGCAGAGCGAGATCGACAAGGCCGAGACGGTCGTCGAGCGCTTCATGATCCGCTGGCGCGGCGAGCCGGACCCCAAGCACGTCAAGGCGATCGACGCCTACTGGACCTCGGCCGCCGAGCACGGCATGAACGCCTCCACCTTCACCGCCCGGGTCATCGCCTCCACCGGCGCCGACGTCGCCGCCGCGCTGTCCGGCGCGGTCGGCGCGATGTCCGGCCCGCTGCACGGCGGCGCCCCCTCGCGGGTGCTCGGCATGATCGAGGAGATCGAGCGCACCGGCGACGCCGCCAAGTGGGTCAAGAACGCCCTCGACAAGGGCGAGCGCCTGATGGGCTTCGGCCACCGCGTCTACCGCGCCGAGGACCCGCGCGCCCGCGTGCTGCGCCGCACCGCCAAGGAGCTCGGCGCGCCGCGCTTCGAGATCGCCGAGGCGCTGGAGAAGGCCGCCCTGGAGGAGCTGCACAACCGCCGCCCCGACCGGGTGCTGGCCACCAACGTGGAGTTCTGGGCCGCCATCATGCTGGACTTCGCCGAGGTCCCGGCGCACATGTTCACCTCGATGTTCACCTGCGCCCGCACCGCCGGCTGGTCGGCGCACATCCTGGAGCAGAAGCGCACCGGCCGCCTGGTCCGCCCCGCCGCCCGCTACATCGGCCCGGCCGCCCGCAGCCCGCGCGAGATCGAGGGCTACGACTCGATCGCGCGCTGACGCCTGAATCGCGCTGACGCCCGATCAGCTGCTCTTCGCCGTCCGGCCGCTGGAGATCACATCTCAGCGGCCGGACGGCGGGCGCTGGGCCCACGGCCCGACCAGTAGGCTGCGCGGGTGGCCCAGATTCAGATCCCCGCTGACCTCAAGCCCGCCGACGGCCGTTTCGGCTGCGGCCCGTCCAAGGTGCGCCCCGAGGCCCTCACCGCCCTCGCCGCCACCGGTACCTCACTGCTCGGCACCTCGCACCGTCAGGCTCCGGTCAAGAGCCTGGTGAAGCGCGTGCGCGAGGGCGTGAGCAGCCTCTTCTCGCTTCCCGAGGGATACGAGGTGGTGCTCGGCAACGGCGGCTCCACCGCCTTCTGGGACATCGCCGCCCTCGGGCTGGTGCGGCAGAAGTCGCAGCACCTGAGCTTCGGCGAGTTCTCCTCGAAGTTCGCCTCCTCGGTCAAGGCCGTGCCGTGGCTGGACGACCCGAGCGTGATCAAGACCGAGCCCGGCACCCACCCGCTGCCGGTCGCCGAGGCCGGCGTGGACGTCTACGCGCTGACCCACAACGAGACCTCCACCGGCGTCGCGATGCCGATCCGCCGCCCGGCGGGCACCGCGGGCGACGGCTCGCTGGTGCTGGTGGACGCCACCTCGGGCGCCGGCGGCCTGCCGGTGGACATCACCGAGACCGACGTCTACTACTTCGCGCCGCAGAAGTCCTTCGCCTCCGAGGGCGGGCTCTGGCTGGCCGCCTTCTCGCCGGCCGCGCTGGCGCGGGCCGCCGAGATCGCCGGCTCCGGCCGCTACGTCCCGCCGTTCTTCGACCTGCCGACCGCGATCGACAACTCCTCGAAGGACCAGACGTACAACACCCCGTCGATCTCCACCCTGTTCCTGCTGGCCGACCAGCTGGAGTGGCTGAACGGCAACGGCGGGCTCGACTGGGCTGTCGCCCGTACGGCTGAATCCTCGGCGCACCTCTACGGCTGGGCCGAGAAGTCCGCGTTCGCCACCCCGTTCGTCGCCGAGCCGGCGCAGCGCTCGCAGGTGGTCGGCACCATCGACTTCGACGACGCGATCGACGCCGCCGCCGTGGCCAAGGCGCTGCGGGCCAACGGCATCGTGGACACCGAGCCGTACCGCAAGCTCGGCCGCAACCAGCTGCGGGTCGCGATGTTCCCGGCGATCGACCCGGCCGACGTGCAGGCGCTGACGGCCTGCATCGACTACGTGGTCGAGCAGCTCTGACCCACTGACGACGGAAGGAAGGGCCGCTGCCGGCGAGGCAGCGGCCCTTCCGCCGTTTGCGGGCGCGCTACTTCTGCAGCAGCGCGCCGATCGCGACCGCCACCAGGATCAGCAGGAAGGCGCCGGAGACGATACGGGTTCGAGTCTTGGGGTCCACTGTTTGAGCGTACCCGGCCGGGATGAGCGCTTTCAGAGGTGGGAGCCCCCGGTGGCGTCCAGCAACTGGCCGGTCACCCAGCGGGCGTCGGCCGAGGCCACGAAGGCGACCACGTCGGCCACGTCGGCGGCGGTGCCGATCCGGTTGAAGGCCGAGGACGCCGCGGCCCCGACCCGGGCCGCGTCGTCGGCCAGCCAGTCGGCATTGATGTCGGTGTCGGTGACTCCCGGCGCCACCGTGTTGACCGTCACACCACGGGCGCCCAGCTGCTGGGCCAGCGTCTTGGTGAACACGTCCAGCGCGCCCTTGGTGGCCGAGTAGGCGATCAGGCCGGGCATGGCTATCCGAGTCACACCGGAGGAGATGTTGACGATCCGGCCACCGTCCCGCAGGCGGTCGAGGCCCTGCTGGATGATGAAGAACGGCGCCTTGACGTTGACCGCGAAGACCTGGTCGTAGTCGGCCTCGGCCACCTCCTCGATGGTCCCCCGGGCCGCGATCCCAGCGTTGTTGACCAGGATGTCGAGACCGGAGGCACCGCTGTGGGCGGCCAGCGCCGCGTCGAACGCGGCCCAGAGCGCCGCCGCGTCGCCCGGCACGCCCAGCTCGGCGCCGAGCGCGAACGCCTGCCCGCCGGCCGCCTCGATCTCGGCCACCGTCTGCTTGGCGGCCGCCTCGTTGCTCCCGTAGTGCACCCCCACCAGCGCGCCCTCGCGCGCCAGCCGCAGCGCGATCCCCTTGCCGATCCCCCGGCTGCCGCCGGTCACCAGGGCTGTCTTCCCCGCAAGCCTGCTCATCGCACCCCACCATTCTGTAGCAGTCGCTATGGAAAGGACCGTAGCACGGTTTCTGTAGCGGGCGATATAGAATTTGGGCATGCCGACTCCCCCGCCCCGTGGCCGCCCCCGGTCCTTCGACCGCGCGGCGGCCCTGGACGCCGCCACCATGCTGTTCTGGGAGCGGGGCTACGAGGCGACCTCGATCGCCGACCTGACCGAGGCGATGGGCATCCGGGCCCCCAGCCTCTACGCGGCCTTCGGCGACAAGCGCTCGCTCTTCGAGGAGGCGGTGGCCGGGTTCCGCCACACCCACGGCGCCTACGTGGCGCGCGCGCTGGCCGAGGAGCCGACGGTGCGGGCGGGGATCGCGCGACTGCTCCGGGACTCAGCAACGGAGTTCACCACGCCAGGCCGGCCGCACGGCTGCCTGGTGATCAGCGCTGGGGTCAACTGCGGCAGCCCGCAGGTGCGGGAGCAGCTGCGGGCGATCCGGGAGGGCAGCGTCGCGGACTTCGAACGCCTGATCGCGGCGGCGGTGGCCAGCGGCGAGGAGCCGCCCGAGACCGACCCGGGCACCCTGGCCCGGCTCACCGCCGCGGTGCTGCAGGGGATGTCGCAGCAGTCCAGGGACGGGGTCGGGCGGGCGGAGCTGGAGCTGCTCGCGGCGGCGGCGATGCGCGCGTGGCCGCCGCTCAGGAGCGAGTGAGCGGCCAGCGGTCCACGACGGTGTAGCGCGAGCCGCCGCTGGCGAAGTCGCTGCGCATCAACTGAAACTCCGTCACCGGCCACTCCACACCCTGGAACTCCTCCAACCGCTCGGCCGCCGTGCGCAGCGCGGCGCGCTCCTCGCGCCCGGGGTGGCCACCGCGCCCGGTGCGGGCGAGGGTGAGGTGGGGGTGGAAGTCGAGTTCGGCGTCCGGCGTTTCGGCGACCTCGGCCATCACCGTGAGCACCGCCCGGGCCAGCGAACGCAACGCCCACGTCTGCCCGGCCAGCCCGACCCAGAGGACGCGGTCACCGAAGTGCCCACCACCAGCGAGGCGGAGGCGGTGCGCTTGGTAGCCGAGCGCGGTCTGCGCGAGGGCCTCGCGGAGGGCCGGGAGTTGGTCGTCGGGCACCGAGCCGAGGAACGCGAGGGTGAGGTGCCAGCCCTCCTCAGCCGTCCAGCGCAGGCGCTCCGCGCCGGGGAGCGTGCGGAGGGGGGTGGTGGCGTCGGCGAGTTCGCGGACCGCTTCGGGGGAGGGGTGGACGGCGACGAAGAGTCTCATGAGCTAGAGCATGGCAAGCGAACCCGTCTTGACGCCCGCAAGGAACGCCGTGAAGGAGGCGACGGGGAAGACGAGGGCGGGGCCCTCGGGGTCCTTGGAGTCACGCACGGGGACGAGGCCTCGGGTAGCGGACTGTGGGGCCCATTCGACGCACGCGCCGCCACTCGCGCCCGAGTAGCTGCTCTTGATCCACGTAATGTTGGTCATCGGCCATTCCCTCCATGACACTTCGGATCAGCTCAGCAGATTCCCTCTGAGACAGGGCCTGCGCGCGCAGCCGATCATACTCATCGACGTACCGACTCACTTGGCGTGCGCTGTCGATGAAGTGTCCCTGATCAAGACTCTCCGAATAGACGCGCTTCTGACCACTCGTCTGTTCAAGAATGAGCATGCCACTCATAGACATTCGCGCAGCGTCGCCTTCCCGCAACGGGAGCACCTGGATGACAGCATCGGCCATCCGCATCATCTTCAGCAGATGGGCATGCTGCGCTCGCATCACAGCCGGACTCCCCACAACACGCCGGAGCACTGCCTCGTCGACCACGGCGACCAGGTGAGGTCTGCCAGATGCGAACCTTCGGCTCTGCCGAGCAAGCCTCTCTCTGACTTTCGCCTCGGTCTCCGCAGGGTTGTAGGAGACGAACAGTGCACGCATGTATTCCTCGGTCTGCAGCAGGCCGGGCATCCGCCCGGTGGCGAGTTCATACAACCGAACTGCTTGCCCCTCCAGCTTCCGATACTCCTCATAGGCGTCCCAGTTCGGATGCGGCCGTGACAAGTACGGCTCCACCAGCTTGAACGCCGCCACCAACAACCCACCCGCCCCCAGCGCCTCATCCAGCCTCCTGGCCCACGATTCGTCTGGCTGGACCTTGCCCAGCTCCAGGTGGCTGATCATCGTCTGATGGGTTGTCAGCAGGTCAGCCAGTTGCGCCTGCGTCAGCCCCTTCTCCTCCCGGAGCATCCGCAGCACCCTGCCCCAAGTCATCGGCCCCTCGTCCGACACCCCACCGTCAAGGACTTCCAGCTCCACGACCATGATCATCCCCTCAACAGTCTTGGCAGCTCTCTTACCCAACCGCTTGTGACGCCATGGTCACACCACGAGACTGAAGTGCGCAGGGAAAACGGCCAAAATCCTCCTCTTTGCCCTGCTCTGCCATGATCTGCCACCAGTCGCGGAGCCCATCTGCCATGACAAGCCATCCCCACCCCACCACTCCCCCTCCCCCGCCCTACATCGAGCGCGGCCTGCCCGAGTGCGAGTGCCCGGCCGACTGCGGCGGCCGCCCCGAACTCTTCCTCCGCCTCACCCCGCCCTACCCCACCGTCGACCCCTACAGCAGCACGCCCCCCGACCACCCCCACGAGCCCCGCAAGCGCGGCGAGTTGGTCTACGACTCGCTCAACCAGCGCCTCGGCATCGTCATGGACCGCACCCGCGACCTCGTCTACCTCCGCCCGGAGCGCGGCGGCCCCGAGTGGGAGGTCGACGCGAAGTGGCTGGTGCAGTCCCCATGACCCACCCCCGCCGCCAAGCGGCCGCCGCCCTGGCCGACTTCACCACCGCCCTCACCGACGCGGACCTCGACCTCCCCGAACCCGGCGACGGCTGGCTCATCACCCACGAGGGCTCCGTCCTGGTCCGCCTCCGCCCGTTCCACCTCACCGAACCCCACCAACTCGCCCGCGCCATCCGCTCCCTGGACGCCAACACGTGACCGTCCGCCTCCTCACCGTCCGCGCCGTCCTCCTCCACCCCGACGACTCCACCGTGCTGCTGCTCGACCTCACCGCCCACCCGTGCCGCCAACTCCCGGGCGGGCTAGCCGATCCGGACGCGCCCGGCCGCGCCGCGCGGCGGGGGCGGGGGCGGGGGGCCGGGCCCGGGGGCGCGGG